>USGZ01000112.1 GCA_900554265.1 uncultured Porphyromonadaceae bacterium | reverse complement strand
CCCTTCAGTGCCGCCATGGCCGCCTGGGCGATGGTCATGGTGTCGGCCGTCGGTTCGTCCAGGGGCGCGTAGGCGCTGTTGTGGAACTGCGGCAGGTCGTCGCGGTGCGGGTTGGTGCCCAGGAAGACGCTCACGCCCGTGGCGGCGAGCTTGTGCTCGCGCAGCTTGCGGGTGATTATTGTGGCGAAGAGGGCTATGGCGTCGCTGAGCTTGGAGTAGTCGGTGATGTTGGTGGCGAAGGTGCGCGAGGTACACATGCTCTTTCGGGGCGCGTCGTGCTCCCCGGCGGGTATGCAGTCCTCGCCGTTGAGTTCGCGCCAGGTGCGCGCGCCGATGATGTTGACGGTCTTCTCGACGTTCTCGCGTGGCCAGTCGGCGAACTGGGCGGCGGTGGTAAGGCCGTAGTTGCCCAGGCGCCGCGCCAGGTGGCGCCCGATACCCCACACGTCCTCCAGCGCCGTAATCTCGAGGGCGCGGTGGCGGTTGTCGGCGTTGATGGGGCACACGCAGCGGTAGGCGGGATATTTCTTGGCGAAGCGGGCGGCGCACTTGGCCAGCGTGCGGCTCGGCGCCAGGCCTAAGGCCGTAGGAATGCCGACGTTGCGGCGCACGCGGCGCACGATTTCGCGCGCGGCCTCGACGGTGGTCGCCTCGCTCCAGTCGCGGTCGAAGTGGATGAAGCCCTCGTCGATGGAGTAGATTTCGATGTTGCCGGCCACGGAGGCTATGGTGCTCATCACGCGCGAGGAGATGTCGCCGTAGAGGCGGTGGTTGCCCGACAGGACGGCCACGTTGTTGCGCCGGCAGCAGGCCTCGACCTGGAAGAAGGGCTCTCCGCGCTTCATCCCCAGGGCCTTTGCCTCGTTCGAGAGCGCGCAGATGCAGCCGTCGTTGTTGCTCAGGACTACAACGGGAATATTCCTGAGCCGCGGGTTGAAGATGCGCTCGCAGCTCACGAAGAAATTGTTGCAGTCAATCAGGCCTATCATCGAGGACGACGGTTGTTCTTTATCGTATGGGTGACCACGCCCCAGACTTCGAACTGGCGTTCGGGCGTGACGAGGATGGGATCGTACATTTCGTTGGAGGGCACCAGCCAGATGCGGCCGGACTCCAGGCGTATGCGTTTGAGTGTGAATTCGCCGTCCAGGCAGCAGACGGCCAGGTCGCCGTCGGTCGGCTCCAGGGAGCGGTCGATAACGAGGATGTCGCCCTCGCAGATGCCCTCGTCAATCATCGACTCGCCGCTGACGCGGCCGTAGAAGGTCGAGGAGGGATGGCGTACAATCTCGCGGTTGAGGTCTATGCTTTCGGAGATATAGTCCTGGGCCGGCGAGGGGAAGCCGGCCTGGATGCCGCCGTCGGCATAAGGCAGGGCGATGTGAGTGCTCAGGTCCGGGAGGAAGATGTCTATTTTCATCGGTATAACCTCGGAGTGGGGCGGGGAGAGTGCTTGGGAAAGAGGATTAAACGATACCCGCGGACCGGACGTCGGCTCCGACGCCGTGCCCGCGGGTATGTGGTGCGGTGGAATCAGTAGTTGCGGGCAATGATCACGCGGCGGGCGCTGGGCTTGCCGGTGACCATGCACTTGCCGGGAGTGTCGTCGCCGTCGAGGGGGATGCAGCGGATCGTGGCCTTGGTCTCGGCCTTGATGCGCTCCTCGGTCTCGGTGGTGCCGTCCCAGTGGCAGAGGAAGAAGCCGCCGTCCTCGATTTTCTCCTTGAACTCGTCGTAGCTATCGCAGACGTAGGTCTTGGCCTCGCGCATTGCCTTTGCCTTCTGGTAGAGATTCTGCTGGATGTCCTCGAGCAGGGTGCCGCAGTACTCGGCGATGCCGGCGAGCTGGGCGGTGTGCTTCTCGAGGGTGTCGCGGCGCATTACCTCGACGGTGCCGGCTTCGATGTCGCGGGCGCCGATAACCAGGCGTACGGGCACACCCTTGAGCTCATAGTCGGCGAACTTGAAGCCGGGACGTTTGTTGTCGGCGTCGTCGTACTTCACGGAGATGCCAAGCTGGGTCATGCGCTCGACGATGGGCATTACCTTTTCGGTAATCTCGGCGAGCTGCTCGGCGGTCTTGTAGATAGGCACGATGACAACCTGGATGGGAGCCAGGTGCGGTGGCAGGACGAGGCCGTTGTCGTCGCTGTGGGTCATGATCAGGGCGCCCATCAGGCGGGTCGACACGCCCCAGGAGTTGGCCCATACGTACTCGGGCTTGTTGTCCTTGTTGGCGAAGGTAACGTCGAATGCCTTGGCGAAGTTCTGCCCCAGGTTATGCGACGTACCGCTCTGCAGGGCCTTGCCGTCCTGCATCATGGCCTCGATGGTATATGTATTGAGGGCGCCGGCGAAACGTTCGTTGGCGGTCTTGACGCCGATGGTCACGGGCATGGCCATGTACTTCTCGGCGAAGTCGGCGTAGAGGCGTATCATCTGAACGGTGCGGGCCTCGCTCTCCTCGGCGGTGGCGTGGGCGCAGTGGCCCTCCTGCCAGAGGAATTCGGAGGTGCGCAGGAACATACGCGTGCGCATTTCCCATCGCATCACGTTGGCCCACTGGTTGCAGAGGATGGGCAGGTCGCGCCAGGAGTGAATCCAGTTGCGGTATGTGCCCCAGATTATGGTTTCCGAGGTCGGACGGACGATGAGTTCCTCCTCGAGCTTGGCCTCGGGGTCGACAATCACGCCGCCGCCGTTGGGGTCGTTCTTTAGGCGGTAGTGCGTTACGACGGCACATTCCTTGGCGAAGCCCTCTACGTGCTCGGCTTCGCGGCAGAGGTAGCTCTTGGGAATCAGAAGGGGGAAGTAGGCGTTCTGTACGCCCGTTTCCTTGAACATGCGGTCGAGGGTCTGCTGCATCTTCTCCCAGATGGCGTAGCCGTAGGGCTTGATGACCATGCAGCCGCGCACTTCGGACTGCTCGGCCAGGTCAGCCTTGACTACCAGTTCGTTGTACCACTGGGAATAGTCCGTTGCGCGCTTGGTGAGATGTTTCAGTTCTATTGCCATTTTCTATCCTTGATGATATAGGGGACTGACGGTTGATGGTGTCGGTGAATCAGAAAGGAAATTCATCCTCGCCGGCGGCGGGTGCGGGAGGAACGGGTGCGCCGGCGGGAGCCTGGGCGGGTGCGGCGGGTGCGTCGTTGAGTACTTCGCAGCGCCAGCAGCGGATGTCGGTGTACCAGCGGCCGTTGAATTCGCGGCTTTCGATGTCGAACGACATGTTGACCTTGTCGCCGACGTTGAGCTTGATGCGGTCCGCATTGTCGCCGAAGCAGGTGAAGGCTACTTTGCGGGGAAACTGGCCTTCGGTGTTTTCGAGAACGTATTCTCTTTTCTTCCAGGCATTACCGCTTTTCGAGGTTCCCGAAACTTCGGGAAGGGCTACGATGATGGTTCCTTTGATTTCCATTGTATCTTTGAATGTTTTTGTTGTTGTTTACTTTTTCGGAGACGCCGGCACTTGACCGGCAAATATTATGCAAAGATAATCAATTTCCTCCGATTGTCATTCCACCGTCGTAAACTTTTTATTACGCAAAAATCGCGGGCAGCGCGCAAAATAGCCGCTGGCCCGCGATTTAAGTATTGGTGCGGAGATATTGAAGAAGAGGCTCTCGGAATTCTATTCTGTGCGTTTGTAACGTGCAGGGAAGCCGTAGACGCTGACGCGCAGCACTTTGCCTTTGGCTGTCAGGTAGGTGTACTGAGGTTGGAAGAAGGTTGCGCAGCGGTTGGCCATAATGGCCTCGAGCAGCACCAGGTCGCAGGCTTCGTCGACAGAGAGGTTCTTCAGTTTCATTTTGCCTTCGCGAGTCGAAATGTCGATGGTATAAGTGATAGGCTGCGGGTCGATGTCCATCGTCAGTTCATTGTAGCTTACGATGTTGGGCGTTACGGTTGTATAAGCGTTCATCTGCCGCGTGGAAACTTTCGGCGAGCAGGCCGCAAGAAGAACAGTAAGCGCTACAAGCAGGAGATATTTGGCTTTCATTGAGTAATGGTTTTAGAAACTCAGAGCCAAGCCGATGCCGTAGGACTGGTTATGCGTTAAGCGACTGCCCATTACATTGACAGAGGCTGTCAGTTTGTTGGACCCGAATTGTATGAGGTCTTGCTGTATGATATTGGCGGAAGCATATTCCAATTCGCGATATTGCTTCATCAGAAAATGAGCTTTCAGATTCCACCCGAGAGCCCATAAGCCTGCGGCACCTACGGCAATAGCAGCATACTGTGCCAAATTCCCTGCATCACTTGGAGAATAGACGTCATCGATTGGGCAAGCCTGACTAAGAGCCATTACGCCGCCAAATATGACGCCGGCTCCAATCCATCCTATTAACCGGCATCTCTTAGCCTTCTTTAGCAATATATTATCTGTTTCAGCCATTCTCAGAAGGTCTCTGTCCGAGAGGGTTCCCATAGGGCTGGACTGATAGTCATAG
Source organism: uncultured Porphyromonadaceae bacterium (assembly GCA_900554265.1). Taxonomy (GTDB): domain Bacteria; phylum Bacteroidota; class Bacteroidia; order Bacteroidales; family Muribaculaceae; genus CAG-873. The sequence goes on along the minus strand of USGZ01000112.1, from coordinate 1,801 downwards.
GTAAACTGATTCTGTTGAGTCGCAGCTTGAGGCTGCAAGGTTTGCTGTTGAGAGGGTACGGATGGCGTGTTTTGCGCCTGTGTGTTTTGTACCGGCGCCTGATTGTTGAAGCTGTCGACAGTTCCGTTCTCGTAGAGGACATTGCGGACCACGGCGATTTCTACGGAATAGAGGGGACCGGTGGGGTTCGATGCTTTGCGGTACTTGATTACCGTGGCGGTAACCTCCTCGACTCGGCCCTCGATGGTGGTGCCGTCAATCAGCGCGATGATGTCGCTTGCTGAAGCGGCGAGTGCGCTGACAATCATGCCTATGCACACAAGCAAAATGCGAAGTTTCATATTGAAAATTCATCTGCCCCGGGTCCCCGCGATGGCAATATGGGATTAGATAAAAGAAAAGCGCGAGACCGTACCCGTTGCCCGTCCCACCCGTTGAGGCTCTCGCATTGCCCGAATCTGTTGAACGAGCAAACGTGTAGAGCCCCACGCAGATTATAACGATGCTTCAAAAGCCAACGCTCACGCGAGACTTCGGAAGAATGCATAGTCTACATAAGAATCTACTGTCTGCACCATTCTTGACAGATTCAGAAACTTGCGAGATTTCAACAGGTCAAGAAAGAGCGCTAAGTAAACGCTTCTTCAAAAAATGTCTGCTGACAGGGGCAAAGCCCCATGCCAGCGACGGCAAAATTAAGCATAATTTTCAAGACCTACAAATAATTTACAGCGAACATCTGACTGAGAAAATATATCTGCTAAAAAGAGATTGGCCTGATTTTACTAATAAGTTGCGGAATTGTTACATTACAAAGACAAGCCGAAAAATATTTTAAAAATCTAAATGTTCGTAAACAATAAGCCGACCAGGGAAGTTATATTTGCGAATCAATTGAACAATAGCTCTCCGAAAAGTCTAAATTTCTGAAACTCCAATGATTACAAAGCAAGTCATACAGTCCATTTATTCCAAGTACCGCAAGCGCCCCGAGAGTCCGGATTATCTGGATATGCCCCTGCTTTTCGACGTAGCTCCCAGCCATGACATCAAAGTCGACATGGACGGACCCGTCGACTCATTGGTCATCAACAGCATCGAGCCCGACTCGCCCTTCCACCGCATCGCACTCGACCGCATCCACGCCATCGTGCCATTCGAGGAATGGGTCGCCATCGTGCTCCACTCGTCGATTATTTTTCTCAACCGCAGAAATTCCCAGGTGTCCATTCATCTGCGCGACACAAGCCCATCCATCGCCGACCGCCTCCGCGGCATATTTTCAAAAGACTAATCCATCAGCAGAATCATCTGCTCGTCCGGGGGAATAGTGCGGAAGCGGCGCGCCAGTTCGCCGAGCCGCCGCTCCGGACTCCCTGAAAATCCCATGGCCAGACGCTGGCGTGCGCGCGACATAGCCACGTACAGTACCCGCATCGTTTCCTCGCCGCCGCCGAAGCCTCCGCTGCCGTCGAAGACAATCACGTTGTCCATCTCCATGCCCTTGGCTTTGTGGATGGTGAGCACTATCAGGCGCTCGCGGACGACACCTTGTGCGAAAAGGTCGCCTTCGTTGAACGAGAGCAGCTCGGCCAGGTGGGCGTCCAATTGCGCGCGCAGGGTACGCTCGGCCGCGGAATCGACCACGAGTTTGTCGATCAGGTCGACGACGTAGCCGAAATGCTGGATTTCTTCGATGATGCCGCGTCCGGTGAAATAGCCGTGCGCGGCCCTGATTGCCGCGCTGAGGGTATTGTCGGCGCCCGGTTCGGAATTGTCCAGGCGTTCGCGCAGGTCGGCG
>USGZ01000111.1 GCA_900554265.1 uncultured Porphyromonadaceae bacterium | reverse complement strand
GTACCGCCGAATCCCTCTTCAAAGTCGGCATCTGCCTCCCCGCCGGCCCCTGGGTAACCGACGCCCACGTCCGCTACATCGTCGACAAAATCAAAGAGGCACTTCAAGGTTAACCATCCAACATTCTGAACCATATCGCCCCGGCACAGGTTTAAAGTAACCGTGTCGGGGCTTTTTGTGTCCGTCCATGGCGCAGGATTTTGGAAATTGGCGCGGATTGATTAATTTTGTGGTGAATTTCCAATGACTCAACCGATGGAACATAATAACACAACTTCCTCCGAGCCCTCCCGCTCTCCGAAACCCCGCAAGAAGAATTCCACTCTGATGATTGCCGCAATCGTCGCAGTGGCACTGATAGTCGGCGGCGCGATATTCTTCGCCATCAAGGCCAAGCGCACAGCCGACGCCACCCAGCAGGCCAACGAGGAACTGCTTATCGAAATGGCCCAGCGCGACCTGGACCGCGAATACAGCGAACTTAACGACGAATTCTCGACCTTCGAGAATCAGCGCCGGCTGGTGGTCGACGACTCGGTAAAGCGCGAACTCAACGACAAGTACGAGGCCGCTCGCGTGCAAATCGAACGTCTGCAGCAGGAACTCGCCAGCAGCGAGCGCCGCAGCGCCGCGGAAATCTCGCGCCTGCGCAATGAAATCACGACCCTGCGCAACCTCCTGCGCCACTACGTAGAGGAAATCGACCGCCTGAACCAGGAAAACCAGGCCCTGCGTACCGAGAACCAGCAGATACGCCGCGAGAACGAACAGCTCAACTCGCGGGTCAGCGAAACCTCGCGCCGCAACGAGGAACTCTCCCAGCGCATGACGCTGGCCGAGCGTCTGAACGTGACCGGCCTGACGCTGACGGCGCTGAACAAGAAAGGCAAGCACGAGCGCAAGGTGAGCAAGGCCAAGCAGCTGCTAATCACCTTCACCATCCCGCAGAACAATTCGACACCCGTAGGCGAGAAGACCATCTACGCGCGCATAGTCAGCCCCTCGGGCCAGCTTCTCGAGGGCGGAGGGAGCTTCGACTTCGAAGGAGGCTCCGTACAATGCACGGCCAAGAAGACAATCGAATACGCCGGCGAGGAAATCGGCGGCATACAGATATACTACGACGTGAACACGCCGCTGATAGCCGGCGACTACACCGTAGAGCTTTTCGCCGACAATTTCCGTCTGACTTCGCGCAACTTCACCCTCCAGTAAGCTCCGGCGATGGACTGGCTCAACGACCTCATAGCCTCCGTCAACTCGACGGAAATCACCACAGCCGGCGGCATCTACCGGCTTGTGCTGAGCATGCTGCTCGGCGCGGTGGTAGGCTATGAACGCAAGCGCAAGGGCCAGAGCGCGGGCGTGCGCACATTCAGTCTCATATGCATGGGCGCCACGCTGGCCATGATACTGAGCATCTACGTACCACAGGAATACATGGGCCTCAAGAACGGCGACCCGGGCCGTATCGCCGCGCAGGTTATTTCCGGCGTAGGCTTCCTCGGTGCTGGCGCCATAATCCAGATGAAAGGCTCCGTGCGCGGACTGACGACGGCGGCGGGCATCTGGATGGTTGCCATCATAGGCATGGCAGTGGGCCTGGGGATGTACTGGATGAGCGTGCTGGCCTGTGCGCTGATACTCTTCATCCTGGTACAACTCGAGCGCATCGAGCACCGCGTGAGCCGCGGCACTGAAAGCCGCATAATCCGCATTCACGCATCCGAAATCCTCACCGACATCACAGACTATGAGAAGACACTGGCCGACAACAGGATAGTCCTCAACCACTACTTCGTAGACTACGACTACAACACCGGCGAGACGCGACTGAACCTGATAGTGATAATGCGCGACTGCACCGACAGCATACAGCTCTGCGAGACCCTCCGCAAGTTGCACCCGACCAAATCCATCTCGCTGGCCAACCAGCTGAGTTTCTGAACGATGAATATTGAAAGCCTCATCACCGACCTCGCCTTTATCCTGCTCCTCGGGGCCGTGGTGACGGTAGTGTTCAAATGGATCCGGCAGCCGGTAGTCCTCGGCTATATCGTCGCCGGCTTCCTTGCGAGCCCTCATTTCGAATATCTGCCCTCGGTAACCACGGAGGAGAACATCGATTTCTGGGCCCAGATTGGCATTGTCATTCTTCTCTTTTCGCTCGGCCTCGAGTTCAGCTTCAAGAAACTCATCCGCTCGGGAGGGTCGGCGGTAGTTACGGCCTTGATTATCGTTACCGGGATGATGTGCGCCGGACTTCTGATGGGCCACGTGCTGAAATTCAACTACATCAACAGTCTTTTCCTTGGCGGCATGCTCTCGATGTCGTCGACCACCATAATAATCAAAGCCTTCACCGACATGGGCCTGCGGCAGAAGAAGTTCGCCTCGCTGGTACTGGCAGTGCTTGTAGTAGAGGACCTGTTCGCCGTGCTGATGATGGTGATACTTTCGTCTATAGCCGTCAATCAGAGCGTCGAAGGCACGGCGCTGCTGTTCAGCATCGGCAAACTGGTGTTTTTCCTTGCGATATGGATACTCGTCGGGGTCTACGTTTTGCCCTCTCTTCTCGGCGGCATCCGACGCTACCTCAACAGCGAGACGCTGCTGGTGGTGTCGATGGGGCTGTGCCTCGGCATGGCGGTGTTCTCGGTGATGTGCGGCTTCTCGATGGCCCTGGGAGCCTTCGTGATGGGCTCGATACTCGCCGGCACGAGCTACGCCGAACGCATCGAGCACGTTACCGCGCCCGTAAAGGACCTCTTCGGCTCGGTGTTCTTCATCTCGGTAGGCATGATGGTGCAGCCGTCCATACTTGCCGAGTACTGGCTGCCGATCATCATCCTGTCGGCTACGGTAATCGTGGGTATGATAGTGTTCGGTACCTTCGGCATGCTCGTCACCGGCCAGAGCCTCCAGGTAGCGATCCGCAGCGGTTTCTCGCTGACTCAGATCGGCGAGTTCGCCTTCATCATCGCCAACCTGGGCCTGAGCCTCGGGGTGCTTATCCCGTCGCTCTACCCCATCGTCGTGGCAGTTTCGGTCATCACGACCTTCACCACGCCCTACTTCATCAAAATGTCCGAGCCTGCCTACGAGTGGGTCGAGAAGCACCTGCCGCGGCGGCTTCACTTCCTAATCGACCGCTACCAGGAGGAAGCCGATCACGAACACGCCGCGGGGCACCCCTGGGGCCGCATGATAAAACGTTACCTCTGGCGCACCGTACTTTACGTAATTATCCTTGCGGGCATCATGTGGCTTGGCGACACTGTTCTCGCTCCTAAGCTTCAGGAGCTTATTCCGGGCTGGTACCGCGTGGCCTCGCTGGCGGCAGTGCTGGCCTTCATGGCGCCCTTTCTGCTGGCTCTGATACTTCCGGTTGCCGGCGTCCGCAACAGCGACGGGAGTCTGTCGCGGGGCATGCTGGTTCCGCGCATCGTCCTGACAATCTTCCGCTTCATCATCGCCGTTGTGCTGATAGTGAAGACGATATCCATGTACTATTCGGCGCGGACAAGCCTGGCGGTTGTCGGCGCCATAATCCTGCTTCTGATACTTTTCTCCTCGCGCGGCCTGCGGCGCGCCATGAAGCGCATGGAACGCAAGTTCATGGACAACCTCAACGAGCGCGAACTTCGGCGTAGCGGCAAGCACAACGCCGTTGTCCACGACCTGCACCAGGCCTTCATCACCGTAGGCGCCGGCTCGCCTTTCGCGGGCGAGCGGCTGATGGACAGCAACCTGCGCAACAAGTTCGGCGTCAACATCGTAGGCATCCAGCGGGGACAGAGTTACATAGCCATCCCCGGCGGCCGTGAGCGTCTCTATCCCGGCGACACGGTGTCCGTAATCGGCACCGACGCGCAAATCGAAGAAATCCTGCCCAGACTCGAGCGCGAGCCTGACGCCGTCACCGACGCGCCCGATGTTTCGGACATCATCCTCACCAGCATACTCCTCTCCTCCGAATCACCGCTAATTAACCACACTGCCACCAGCAGCTCCGTACGAGAGAACTACGAGGCACTGGTCGTGGCGGTCGACCGCGGGGAGGAACACATCGACTCGTCGCCCGGCCTCGTTTTCCGGGCCGGCGACATCGTCTGGCTCGTCGGGGACCCGAAAAAACTCGCGAAACTCAAATAAACAGATAAGTCACAAACATAGACCAAGGCCACAATGAAACAAGGCTCCTACGCAATGCGCGGCGTGTCGGCGACAAAAGAGGACGTCCACAACGCCATCAGGAACATCGACAAGGGCATATTCCCCGGCGCTTTCTGCAAAATCATCCCCGACTATCTCGGCGGAGACCCCGAGATGTGCAACATCATGCACGCCGACGGCGCCGGAACCAAAAGCTCACTGGCCTATGCCTACTGGCGCGAGACCGGCGACCTGAGCGTATGGAAAGGCATCGCCCAGGACGCCCTGATAATGAACATCGACGACCTGCTGTGCGTCGGCGCCACGGACAACATTCTTCTGTCGAGCACCATAGGCCGCAACAAGCGCCTGATACCCGGCGAAGTGATTTCGGCCATCATCAACGGCACCGAGGAACTCTGCGCCGAACTCGCGCGCCACGGCGTGACTGTCCACACCACCGGCGGCGAGACGGCCGACGTCGGCGATCTCGTCCGCACCATCATCGTCGACAGCACCGTGACCTGCCGCATGGCGCGCAAGGACGTGATCGACAACTCGAACATCGCCGCTGGCGACGTAATCGTAGGTCTTGCCAGCTACGGCCAGGCAAACTTCGAGAGCGCCTACAACGGGGGCATGGGCTCCAACGGCCTGACCTCGGCGCGCCACGACGTATTCTGCAAGGCCGTCGGCGAGCGCTACCCTGAGACCTACGACAACGGCCTGCCCCAGGAGGTGGTCTACTGCGGCTCGCTCGAACTGACCGACGCCGTGCCCGGCTCGCCCGTCAACGCCGGCAAGCTTGTACTCTCGCCCACCCGCACCTATGCCCCGGTTGTCAAGGCTGTCCTCGGATCATTCCGTCCGGCCGTCCACGGCATGATTCACTGCTCGGGAGGCGCACAGGGCAAGGTGCTGAACTTTATAGAGCATCTCCACGTTATTAAGGATAACCTGTTCGAGGTTCCCCCGCTGTTCGAGCTCATCAGGCGCCAGAGCGGTGCCGAGCCGGCCGAGATGTACCGCGTATTCAACATGGGCCACCGCTTCGAAATCTACTGCCGGCCCGACGCGGCCGAAGGAATCATCGCAATCGCGAAGTCCTTCGGAGTCGAAGCCAAAGTCGTAGGGCGAGTAGAAGCCGCCGAAAAAAAGAGCGTGACTCTTCAGACTCCTTACGGCACCATCGAATACTGATGCTGCGGCGCGGGCTCCTTCCGGCAGGTCGACCAAAAGACTCAGAATATTAGCCCGCAGATGCGTAAGTTCATATATCTCGCGTTGTCGCTGATGTCTGTCCTGGGCTGGAGCTGCGGCTCCGGCGGCGGGACGCGACAGACCGAAACAGCTCCGGACACGACCGCTCCGGATACCCTCCGCGCCGTGACTCTCTACGGCCCGACCTCATACTTCATCTACCGCGGCGAGCCGATGGGATATGACTATATCCTTGTCGACAGTCTGGCGCGCCAGACCGGCATGGTGCTGGACCTGGCCGTGGCTCCCTCGCTTACGGAGGCAGTGGCCATGCTGGACTCGGGCAAGGTTGACCTAATCGCCTACCAGGTGCCCATCACGGCGCATTACCGCCAGTACGTCGTTCCCTGCGGCCCGGAGGTGATTACCACCCAGGTGCTCGTGCAGCCCAAATCGCAGGGCCGGCCCGTGATTACCGACGTCACCGAACTTATCGGGCAGGACGTCTACGTCGAGAGCGACAGCAAGTACCTGCGGCGCCTGCGGAACCTCGACGCCGAGCTTGGCGGAGGCATAGGCATACGCGAAGTCGACGCCGACTCCATCATCACCGAGGACCTCATCCGCATGGTTTCCGACGGCGAGATACCGCTTACAGTAGTCGACAGCGACATCGCGCGCCTCAACCAGACCTACTACCCGGACCTGGACATCGGCCTTGAAGTCTCGGGCCCGCAGCGGGCCGCCTGGGCCGTCGCCCCGGGCCACGAAGACCTTGCCGGCACCATCGACAGATGGTTTTCCAGCGAGAGCCCGCAGGCTACCAACGAGGAGCTGCTCAAACAGTACTTCGAGATGAGCAAGGGACCGGAGAAGGTGCGTTTCGATTTCTCAAAGGGCTACATCAGCCAATACGACAACA
>USGZ01000110.1 GCA_900554265.1 uncultured Porphyromonadaceae bacterium | reverse complement strand
CCTGCAGGTAATGCGCGTCGCCGAGCAGCTCGCTGATGTCGGTCGTGCCGATCAGCGTGCCGCCGGCCAGGGGGCGGATAAAGGGATTGTCCCAGCTGCCGGGAGCGAGGCAGAGCTTCATCTCGCCGACGTGAAGGGGTCCTTCCCAGGTGAATACAAGGGGGTCTTCCTCTCCGGCGGTCAGGGGCGTCGGGTTGTCGATGCTCCAGCCGTTGGGGGTGGCGTCGCCGACCATATAGAGGGTCGATGTCTTGATGGGCAGGTCACCGTCTATGATGATCAGGTCTTTCTCTTCGTCGCAGCCCGCGAGGGAGCAACACATTGCCAAACCCACGGCCGCTGCGGCTATATTCTTGATAGTCATAGGTATGTACTTTTATTTATTGTAGCCGGGGTTCTGGACCAGATTGGTGTTGGCGTTCAGAATCGGGCGCATGATGGGGAATATTTCGGTGTGGTTGTCGGCATCGGGGGTCTTGTCCCACCAGGAGCCGGAGGAGAACTTGCCGAAGCGGATGAGGTCCACGCGGCGGCGGCTCTCGGCGAAGAACTCGCGTCCCCATTCGGCCAGCATCTCGTTCATGTCCAGGGACACTGTGCCTTCGGGCGAGTATAGTACCTGGGCGTAGTTCTCCTCGGGATAGTTGCGCTTGCGTACGCTGTTGAGGAGCTCTGCGGCACCGCGGGCGTCGCCGGAGCGGAGCTTGCATTCGGCCAGCGAGTAGATGATTTCGGGCAGTCGGATTTCGGTGAAGTCGGATTCCATCTGGTGCTCGTCCTCGTCGCTGTAGAAAGGATACTTGGCGAAGTGCCATCCCGAGTTGTGGTCGCCGTTGGGGAGGGTGCTGGTCTTGTCGGTAGGCCAGCGGTCGGGCGACAGGCCCTGGAAGCGGCCTACGGCGTCGCGGATATAGAGCTCGTATGGCTGCTCGGGAGCGGCCACGCGGGCGGTCTTGCCGTTCTCGTCGGTGTACTCGAGGTAGCCGAAGAGGAACATGCCCTCGCGGCGGCTGTTGCCGAGGTTGCGGTAAAGCTGCATGCGGTAGTCGCCGGGATACTTGCGGAAGTTCTGGACAGGCATGCCGAGCTCATAGGTGTAGAGGTCGCCGTTGAGGTCGTAGCTGGGAGAGGCGGCATACTTTGTGTTGTGGTCGCCGGCCTTGGCCTTACGGTCGCCGAAGTAATAGCGGGCGCGGGCGGGAACGGTCCACCAGTAGGTGTCGGCCTGGTAGTGCCAGTAGGAGTAGCCCTGGTCGCCGGGGAAGCCGAAGATTACCTCGTCGCAGGTGTTGTTGTCCCAGTCGAAGGCGGCGTCCCATACCGGAGCTACCTCGTAGGCGCCGTATTCGCCGTCGAGGATGCTCTGGGCGTAGGTGGCGCAGTCGGTGTAGCGCGGGGTGCCGGTGTAGACCTCGGCGTTCAGGTACAGGCGCACGAGAAGTGCGGCGGCGCCGGCCTTGGTCCACTGGCCCTGGAGGTTGGCCTGGGTGCCGAGGGCGGTCTTGGTGGTCAGCAGCCCGAGGCAGTCCTTGAGCTCGCTCTCGATGAATTCGAAGATTACCTGGGGTTCTACCTGACCTTCGGAATTGAGGGAAACGTCGTTGTAGCTCACGGCCAGGGGCACATGGCGGAAGGCGTCGAGAAGGCGGATGTAGAACCATGCGCGCAGAACGCGGCACTGCGCCAAAAGATTATTGAACTCGGCGTCTGAGAAGCCGAAACGGTCGGGGTCGAGTTTCTCGAGGTCCTCGATCACGTAGTTGCACTGCATTATGCCCTGGAAGCAGCCGTTCCATTCGGTCTGGGCGTCGCCGCCGTCCTCGACGTCCCACTGGTGGTAGTGCAGACGGCGCCATTTGCCGCCGTCGTCCCACCATCCGTCGCGGGTCGGGGTGATGAGCTGGTCCGCGGAGAGCTCGTTGAGCACGTGGCGGCTGCAGATGCTCCAGAAGGCGTGCTCGAAGGGGCGGAATACCGCGCGGACAACATCGTTCTGGGTGTTGTAGTAATTGTTGGTGTTCACCTGGTCGTAGAGGTTCTCGTGCAGGTCGGTGCAGGAAGCGAGGCTGACCAGTGCGACTGTCGCTGCGGCTATGTATCTGAATATTTTCATTGGTGTCGGATTTGATTATTGAACCATCAGAAATCCAGCTGCACGCCGAGGATGAGCTGGCGGGTCGTAGGATAGTATGTGCGGGATGACTGCGCGCCGGGGGTCAGGCCGTTGACCTGGTAGGATGAGGGGTCGACGCCGGTGAATCGCGTGATGGTGAAGAGGTTCTTGGCCGTGGCGTAGACGCGGAAACCGTCCATGAAACGCAGCTTCGGGGTCTTCAGGGTGTAGCCCAGGGTAAGGGCGTCCAGCTTGAAGTAGTCGCCGCGCTCGAGGAAGTAGTCGCTGACAACGGGGTTGGCGTCCGGGGAGATGTCGAAGTTCTTGCCGTAGGCCTTGCAGAGACGGTTGCCGGTGAAGTTGCGGGTGCCGTAGTAGAAGTCGTGGATGTTGAACAGATGGAAGCCGAAGGCGCCGCGGAAGAAGAGGCTCAGGTCGAAGTTCTTATAACGGAAGGTATGGGTGGTGCTGACGGTGAACTTCGGCATGCCGTTGCCTACGACCTTGCGGTCGGCGTCGGTGGCCTGGGTGGCACGGATGATGTCGCCCTCGGCGTCGTAGACGAGCCATTCGCCGTCCGAGTTTATGCCGGCGTATTCCCACATGTAGAAGTTGCCGAGCGATTCGCCCTTCTGGATACGCTGGAGGCTATAGAAGGGGTAGGGGTCTTCGGTGTCGGCGACATTGTAGAAGTCCTGGCCTACGAAGTCCGAGTTGCTGAAGCTTACGAACTTGTTCTTCATCGTCGTGCCTACTACGTTCATCGTATAGGTGAAGTCGCGGGTGCGGACGGCGTCGAAGGTGAGGTCGAACTCGAAGCCGGTGTTGCGCATGGTGCCGACGTTGACGAAGGTTTCGTCGAACAGATACGGCGGCACGGACACCTTGTAGTTGCCCAGCAGGTCCTGCTGGTGGCGGCTGAAGTAGTTCAGCGAGCCGGTCAGGCGGTTGTTGAATGCGGCGAAGTCGATGCCGACGTTCCAGTTCTTGCCTTTCTCCCAGCGCAGGTCGGGGTTGACGTTCTTGCCCGGGCCCCATACCTGGAAGTACTTGCCGTTATAGAAATAGTAGCCGAAGCCGCCCATGGTGCTCAGCGACAGGTAGCTGGAGAAGTCCTGGTTGCCGGTCACGCCGTAGTCGGCGCGGATCTTGAGGTCGTTGAGCCATGTGAGGTCCTTCATGAAACTTTCCTCGCTGATGCGCCAGCCGGCGGACACGGCCGGGAAGTTGCCCCACTTGTTGTTCTCGCCGAATTTGGAGGAGCCTTCGTGGCGCAGGGAGGCGGTGAAGAGATACTTGCCGGCAAAGTCGTAGCTTACGCGGCCGAAGAAGGAGATGAGCTTGGCGTCGTTGCGGTAGCTGCCCATGCCTACCTCGCCTTCTTCCTTGGCGAGCTCTCCGGAGCCGAGGTTGTCGGAGCCGAGACCGTCGTTGGGGAAGTCCTTGTTCTCGGCGTTGAAGCCCGAGTACTGCGAGTACTGGTAGGAGTAGCCGGCCATGACCTTGAGGTTATGCTTGTCCAGACGCAGGCCGTAGTTGGTGATCCATTCTACTACGTATTGGCGTTCGGAGCTGTAGGAGCGGGAGGCTTCGCCGTCGTAGCCGGCGTTGATGGCCAGAGTCGAGGTAGAGGGGCGGAACCAGGAGTTGTCGTTGCTGTACTGGTGGTCGGCGAACATCAGCTGGGTGCTCAGGGTATGGGGGCAGTCGTCGCTCTTGCTCAGAAGCGGAAGGAGATTGAGCTTGGCCGTAGCGTCCCAGTCCAGGAGCTTGGTGTCCGCGTGGTCTTTCTCGAGTTTCATTTTCTCGACGGGGTTGTAGCCTACTACCTGGCCCTGGAAATTATAATATAAGGAGGGATTCTCCGGATCCATCATCGGGGTGGTCGGGTTGGCCTCGATGGCGTTGCGGAACACGCCCCAGTCAGCATTGTCGCGGTAGATGATGCGGGGAGCGACGTTGGCGGAGAAGGTGATCAGGCCGCCCTTGGTGGTGTGCATGACGTTGGCGCGGGCGCCGTATTCCTCGCGGTGCGAGCGCAGGTCGATGCCGTTGGCGTCCTTGTAGTCTACCGTAACGCGGTAGTTCGAGCGCTCGCCGCCGCCGCTGAGGCTGAGGGTATGCTGGGTGCTGAAGCCGGTGCGGGTAACGGCGTCCAGCCAGTCGACGTTGCCGCCCAGGTCGACACCGCTGTCGCCCCAGCCGAGGCGCACGTCGCGGTAGTCCTGGGCGCTCATCATGTTGAGCTCGTGGTTTACGAAGTCCCAGGCCACGGTGCCGGTATAGGTCGTGTGTACCTGACCGTCCTTGCTGCCTTTCTTGGTAGTTACGAGGATAACGCCGTTGGAACCGCGGGTACCGTAGATGGCCGATGCGGCGCCGTCCTTGAGGATGTCGAAGGACTCGATGTCGTTGGGATTGATGTTGGTGAGGTTACCGCCGGGAACACCGTCGACGACAATCAGCGGGCCCAGACCTGCGGCGCGGGAACTGACACCGCGGATCTGGATACTGGCCTGGTTGTTGGGGTCGCCGGCGCCGGTATTGGTAATAGACACGCCGGGAACCTTGCCTTGAATCATCATCGAGGGGTCGACGGAACTTACCGATAGGAAGTCCTTGCTGCCTACGTGCGAGATGGCGGAGGTAAGCTCTTTCTTGTCCATTGTGCCGTAGCCGATAACGACAACCTCTTCCAGAAGCGCGGCGTCCTCCTGAAGGACGACGTCGATGGACGGACGGCCCTGGACGGCCACTTCCTGGCTCTTGCATCCAATATAGGAGAAGGTGAGCGAACCCTGGGCGGAGGCCGTGATTGTGTACTGCCCGTCGATGTCCGTAACGACACCGTTGGTCTGGCCGGTGATGGTCACGCTGGCTCCGATGAGGGGCTCTCCCGAAGTATCCGTCACGGTACCGGAGACGGCCAGTTCCTGGGCTGCGCCCTGGAATATGCCCGTCACTGTCAGCAGCAGTGCCAATAGCAACGCGGCAGGTCTGTTACTTTGTCTCATTGATTAGTTAGGATTAATAGAAGTGATGATTGGTTTGTTTTCGTTATGATAAGGTGTTTTCAGATTTAAGACTGGTTTTTCTGGATGCAAATATACGGCATAGCGCCGGAGTATGCAAGATGGTAAATCGGACATACAGCCGAATTAGGAAGCTGAAATTTTTAAGAGGCGGATTTTCAGGACAATTTACGAAAATGAGGCTAATGTTAATGTAGCGTTTTAAAGCTTCGGAGGTAAACTCCGGAAGCCGTTTCCGAAGCGTTTTTCAGCTCTCGGAACGCCCGATTTTCATTATTTCGCTCTCAAGGGCGCCACGGTCGCCGCGGGCCTTGTTGCGCATGCGGGTGCGGTAGTTGTAGATGGTGCTGACGCTGTAGCGCAGGAAGCGGGCTATGCGGTCGCTGTCCGAGATGCCAAGGCGGATGAGGGCGAAGATGCGTAGTTCGGGGGTGAGGCTGCCGTCCCTGCGCGGCTGGACTTCCTCGCCGGGACGCAGGAGGCCGTTGAGCTCGCTTATGAAGTCCGGGAACATGCCGAGGAATGTCTCGTCGAAATTGCGGTAGAAGCCTCGGAATTCCTGCTCGATCATTTCAGGCGACTTCAGACGCTCCTGCAGTTCCTCGCGGCGTCCTACGGCGTCCAGGCGCCCGAGACTCTTGCGGTAGTTGTCAAGGCGCTCGATGTAGGTCATGCACTGGTCCATGTAGCGGCCGATATAGACTTCCTTGAGCTGCGAGTTCTCGTTGAGGTCGCGGTTGGCGGCGCTCAGGGCAGCGTTGCTCTCGCTCAGGGCCGCGTTGGCCTGGTTGAGGCGCTCGTTGGCGTCGGCGGCCGCCTTTCGGGACCGGCGCAGTTCGCCCATGCCCTTGCGCAGCCGCAGAGCCACGAAAACCAGGATACCGAGCAGAACGATTGCGGCCACTACCATCCACATCAGGCTGCGGCTCTGCTGGCGGATTTTGCCCAGGTATATGCCGTTGATCTGCGGGAAGGAGTTGTTGAGCTCTACGATGCGCTGGCGGGCGTTGCAGGCCGCCGCGTCCTCCAGCGCTATGTTCAGGAAGCGGTAGGCGCGTTCGAGGTCGCCCTCATGGAATAGAAGAAGGGCCAGCTGGCGCAGGGAGATGTACTCGCGGGTGGCGCTCTTCATGTCGCCTATTGAGGAGATTATCAGCAGCTCCTTCATCGCGGCGGTGTCGCCG
>USGZ01000109.1 GCA_900554265.1 uncultured Porphyromonadaceae bacterium | reverse complement strand
GATGTATCCTCGCGGTCGTCCTTGAGGTAGAGACCTATGCCGTCGCTGCTGATGCCGCCGTAGCCGCGCACGTTGGTACCGGTGATTACGGCGGTGTACTCGTCGTTGAAGTTCAGCACCTCGGCGATATACTCGCTCACCAGATTGTTGAGGGAGAACACATAGGTCCCGTCGGGCCGCAGGTCGATAACCTTGGCGAGGAAGCCCAGGGCGTTGCCCTTGGAGTCGATGTAGCTCGACTGCGAAGGCTGGCGCAGGTTGTAGTTCACAATCTGCGAGCGCTTGAGGATGCCGCGGCCTTCCTCGATGCCCTCGTGCTGGATATGGCACTCGAAGGTCGGGTCGTTGGTCATGCCTTCGGCGATTCCGTCGATCACGATATAGACTTCGTCGTCCTTGGCGGCCTTGCGCAGCTCGGCGGGTTCGTCGTAGCGGGCGCTCCCGGCGAAAAGGGAGTTCTCGATTTCACTCCACCAGCGCGCGTGTTCCTCCATGCGCAGCAACTTGGTGCCGCTGAGGGTATGGACGCCCTGAAGCATTATCTGAGGGTTGAGCCAGGACATCAGTCCGTCCGGAAGCACGCGCTCCACCGCACCCTCGCGCAGCAGCGCGCGGTCCTCGCTGCGGAAAAGGCGGATGCCCTTCTCGTTGACCAGAAGGTCTACGGTGCCGTTGGTATAATGGTAGTTGGCCGCTATGCGGACCAGGGGATTGCCCTCGGGGAGCACCGTTGCGCGCGTCATCATCATCATGGGCTCGCGAAGCATCGCGTAGTCCACTTTCTCCATCGGAGCGACGTGCATGAGCGATAGGAAGCTCTTGGTAAGGAGAGCCTCCTTGTTGAGCGGACGCAGCAGACTGACGTAGCGGTAGAACAGCGAGCGTACGGACGAGGTCTGGTCGTCGTTGCCGAGGATTATCTCCAGGGCAAGGGCGGTGATTATGGTTTCCAGTCGCAGCTTCTGCTCGCGGGTCTCGGCAAGAGGAAGGCTGTCGATGTCGCGGCGCGCCTGGCGAACATATATCTCGAACTGCTCCACGAAGGCGCTGCGGAAGGGTTCGCGGTTCCAGTTGTCGACGTCGCGGGTGAAGATGCTCTCGAAAATACGGTTGAGATAGGTGCTCACCTTATCCGGGTTGACTCTGAATATGAGCATCATCACGGCGAACTGGGAGGCCGGATGATAGAGGTAGCCGGACTTCTGGAGCTTGTCGAACAGGCCTTCTACGTAGGAGTCCTCGCCGCGCTCCTCGAACAGGCGAAGGGCCTTCTGGTAAGGCGTGAGCCCCTCGACCATCTCCGTGAGCAGCCGCTGAAGTGACTCGCGGTAGTCCGAGGCGGCGCCGTTGAGGTAATTGGATCCTTCGAGCAGGTAAAGCATGGCCTTGCGTACGCCTTCGAGGAGCATGCCGGTGACGTTGCGCCGCCCCTTCATCTGTCCGGCCACGAACCACTCGTTGAGGTGGTCGCGGACCACGCCGCTCGCCGTAAGCGGCCATTTGGGCTTGCTGCCGGCAATCTCGGCGCGTACGGCGTCGAACTCGGGCTTGGCGAAGAAGAGGTCCATGGCGCGGCGCTGACGGGGACTGAGGTCGGCGCCCTCGGCGATTTCGTCGACGCGCATGAAAGGCAGCTTGCTCTGCTGGTCCACTCGCACGATCTCGAAACGCTTGGCGCTTAAAGTCTTGAACTTGCACCGGATTTTCTGTCCCTTGGCCAGGAAGCCGCCGGGCTCGTGGACACGGAAGAAGATGCCGTTGCGGTCGATGACTCCGTAGGGTTCCTCGGCTGGATTGGCGGGAATGTTGACAACGGCGCACTCGAAACTCTCGCCGCGGCGGTGGATGTCCTTGTAGAGCTCATTGACATAACTGCTGATTGCATGTCCGAGAACAGGTAGGCCGTTCTCATCCTCGCCGCAGACGCGGCATTCGAGGCGTGCGGGCTGCGGACGGCGCGGGTCTTTCTGAAACTCAAGCTTTTTCAATGTTGCTGTCGCAGGACCGTCGGGACCGTTGACTTCAATCATAAAGAACTCGTCGGCCGGATTTCCCGGCTTTACCGGAAAAGTGTAGTAATTATCGGTCTGGTAAATCATAATTAAAACTGTCAGTTATATGGTACTACAAAGTTAACTAAAAAAAACGGAATCCCGAAAAAAGCCGAAAAATATGCATCTTTTACCTCCCATGCTAAAGAAAAGCGTTGACGGAACCTTGACTGAATCTCAAATCGACTATTTTGCTACTTCAATAAAATTCTTACCTTTGCAATACTTAATTCCCTTAGGTGGAAAATACTAAGGCTCGCCCACCCCAATACAAGGTGGGCTTATTTTTTAAGGAATTAGCACCGGAAAATTTGAGAAAAATCGGTGCTAATTTATTGTTAAATGGATTCGGGGTGGTGGGATTGGTGATGAATCGGGAGGTGACGGGGAGTAATTTTGGGGCGCTATGAAAGTTCTTATCGACAATGGCCACGGGGTCCATACCCGCGGCAAACGCAGCCCCGACGGGCGCCTCATCGAGGCAGTGTTCAATAGAAAAGTGGCCCGCGAGCTGGTGGCACGGCTCCGCGCGCAGGGAGTCGATGCCGAATTGCTCGTTCCCGAGGACGACGATATTCCATTGGCCGAACGCTGCCGCCGCGCCAACGAAATCGCCGGCCGGCAGAAGTGCATCCTCGTTTCCATCCACGTCAATGCCAGCGCCAGACAGGGCTTCCACGAGGCCAACGGCTGGACGGCGCTCATCGCCCCGCGCGCATCGGCGGAGTCGGCCGAGCTGGCGCGGATTCTCTACCGCGAGGCTTCCGTCCGAGCCCTCCTCGGCAACCGCTACCCTACCCCCGAAGGCTACCTGCGCGGCAATCTGGCCATACTGCGCGACACACGCTGCCCCGCCGTTCTGACGGAAAACATGTTTATGGACAACTTCGAGAACCTCGAGATGCTGCTCTCCCCTTTCGGCTTCGAGGCGATAGTCGACCTCCATGTCCAGGGAATCCTCAAATATCTGAACGACAGACAATGAAAGCGACAGGAGCCATACTTCTCGCCGCGGCGGCTTTCGCCTTGGGATGGCACTACGGAAAGGGAGACCGGGCGCCTGCGGAGGTCGCCGCGGGGCTTAGGACGGTAGTAGTCCGCGACACGGTGCGCATAGTCGCGCCGCCGGCGGTAAGGACACTCGTGCGACGCGATACCGTAGTCGTCGCGCCCCTTGCCGTCGCGACTTCCGACAGCGCCGAGGTGCGCCTGGAAATAGCCTCGCGCGAATACTCCGGCGAGAACTACCGAGCCTACGTATCGGGCTGGGAAGCGCGCCTGGACAGCCTGGTGCTGACGCCTCCCCTCGCACGCATTACCATTCCGACGGCTCCGGCGCCGCGGCGCGTGAGTTTCGGAATCCAGGCCGGCGTAGGCATGACCCCGGCGGGCGTGCAGCCATACGTCGGGGTAGGCATCGGCATCCGCCTCGGCAAGTGAGGCTTGCAGGTTGAAAAGTTTTTGCATATATTTGCAGAAACATTCACCGCCAGCCCCTCACAATGAAACGGACACTCATCCTCATTTTACTTTGCATTCTCAGTGCGGGCACAGTCGCGAGCTATGCCTGCACTTCTCTTATAGCCTCCGGAAGCGCCACGGCCTCCGGGCGCCCCCTGCTCTGGAAAAACCGCGACACCGACGCCAGCGACAACTACCTGGCCCGCATCGGCAAGCCCGGCAAAATCGGCTACGTCGGCCTATTCAACGCCGGCGGCGACAGCCTGCCGAGCGACGAGGCCTGGATGGGCGTCAACGACGCCGGCTTCGCGATAATGAACACCGTGGCCTACAATCTGCCGGCCAACAGCCCCGAGTGGATCGACCGCGAGGGCGCCGTGATGGCGCAGGCCCTGGAGAGCTGCCGGAGCGTCGACGATTTCGAGGCCCTTCTGCAGGCGCTGCCCAAACCTATGGGCGTGCGCACCAACTTCGGGGTTATCGACGCCGAGGGCAACGGCGCCTATTTCGAGACCGACGACTACCGCTGGACGCGCTACGACCTCTCCGACGCCCCGGACGGCGTGCTCATCCGCACCAATTACTCCATGAGCGGCGAGCCCGACGCGGGCATGGGCTACATCCGCTATGATAACGTCGCCGAAGTGCTGGCCGGACCGATCCGCAACCACAATCTGACGCCGGCGCACCTGACTGAGGACCTCAGCCACGCGTTCTACAACTCCATGCTCGGCCGCGACGCCCTCGAAGGCGCCGGCCGCTACATCATCGATCAGGACTACGTACCCCGCCACTCGACCACGGCCTCGATAGTCATCGAAGGCATACTTCCAGGCGAAGACCCTTACTCGGCGATAAGGATTTATACCATCTTGGGCTACCCGCCCGTATCGCCCGTAATCCTGGCGACGCCACGCTACATCCCCACCCCGCTGCTTCCGGCCTCGCCGACCGACCTCCACGCCCCCGCGGCCAAGGAAGCATTGCAGCGTATGGCCGAGGTATTTCTCGTCCACCGCGGCAACGGCCAGAAATACATCGACACGGAAGCCCTGCTCCCCTACCTCGAAGAAGCCCGCGGAAAGAG
This sequence comes from uncultured Porphyromonadaceae bacterium, assembly GCA_900554265.1. Classification (GTDB taxonomy): domain Bacteria; phylum Bacteroidota; class Bacteroidia; order Bacteroidales; family Muribaculaceae; genus CAG-873. Next base: position 1,788 of record USGZ01000109.1, on the reverse strand, counting down.
CCGGAAACTCTACGAGCAAGTCGCCCGATAAGATTGCAGTCAACTGCGAAACCCATCCCGATTAATCCTGTGGAAACCCATCCCGATTAATCGAGATTAATCAAGAATAATCAGGATTAATCGGGAAATTGCGAAAGACACAGGCAGTTGTGTCGGGGCGAGACGCCCTGGCCTCCACGGCGGCTGCGGCGCCTGTCGGGCGGACGCGATGAATCTCGCGTCCCTACTGCCAATCAGACGATTAGCGGCCTTTATTACTTTTACCGTTGCCGGCATGCGGGGGACGGGAGCCGAAGAATTTGGCTATCAGGTCGGGGCGGCCGATGCGGTGGAGGGTGCGGGTGATGTCCTGGCGGTAGGCGGGGTCGTACCAGAAGAAGAACTTGCGCTGTTCGAGCTTGTCGTCGGGGCGCGTGGCCGTGTAGATTTCCTTGCCCGTATAGGGGTGGATGCCGGTGTAGTATATCTCGGTGGCCACGGTCATGGGCGTCGGCGTAAAGTCCTGGACCTGCTCCAGATGGAAGTTCAGCGCCTTGGTCTCGGCTGCGAGTTCGGCCATGTCCTCGGGCCGGCAGCCGGGATGCGAGGAGATGAAGTAGGGAATCAGCTGCTGGCGCAGGCCCGAGCGCGTGTTGATGCGGTCGAACAGCTCCTTGAACTCGTGGAAAAGCCTGAACGGGGGCTTGCGCATCACTTCCAGGACGGCGTCGGAGGTATGCTCTGGGGCTACCTTGAGGCGGCCGGACACATGGTGCTCGATAAGCTCGGCGTTGTAGCGGCGGTTGGCGCGGTCGATTTCTTCGTTGCCGGTCGGGTGCATGCTCAGGTCGTAGCGCACGCCGGAGCCGATGAAGCTCTTGCGCACGGCCGGCAGGGCGTCGACGGCATGGTAGATGTCGAGCAGTGGGCGGTGGTCGGTGTTGAGGTTCGGGCAGGGCTTGGGATGCAGGCAGCTGGGGCGCAGGCACTTGCGACAGATTTCGCGGTCCTTGCCTCCCATGGCGTACATGTTGGCCGACGGGCCCCCCAGGTCGCTGATATAGCCCTTGAAGTCGGGCATGCGGGTAATCTGCTCGACCTCGCGCATGATGCTGGCCTTGCTGCGCGAGGCGATGAACTTGCCCTGGTGGGCGGAGATGGTGCAGAAGGCGCAGCCGCCGAAACAGCCGCGGTGGAGGTTGACGCTGTGGCGGATCATCTCGTAGGCCGGGATGGTCTTGCCCTTGTAGCGCGGGTGCGGCAGGCGGGTGAAGGGCAGGTCGAAAGCGGCGTCGATCATGCCCTGGGTCATTGCCGGAAGCATGGGATTGACGCGGACGACGCGGTCGCCGGTGGCCTGCCAAAGTACCTTGTGGCCCTCCATACGGTTGCTTTCCTGCTCGATGAACTTGAAATTGCGGGCCTGGGCACGCTTGTCGCGCAGACATTCCTCGTAGGAGGCCAGGATGATGTTGTCCTCATCTTCCCGGTCGGGCATGGCCTGGCGCGGCAGAAGAACGGCCGACTGGGGAAAATCCACGAGGTCCGCAATCTTCCCGCCGGCGGCGAGACGGCGCGCCAGCTCAGGCACGGTATGCTCGCCCATGCCGTAGAGCAGCATATCGGCGCCCGAATCGACGAGTATGCCCGGGCGCAGGCGGTCCTGCCAGTAGTCGTAGTGCGACAGGCGGCGCAGCGAGGCCTCGATGCCGCCGAGCACCACGGGCACATCCGGGAAAAGCTTCTTGAGAATCTGCGTGTAGACGATGCTGGGATAGTCGGGACGGGCGCCGTGGCGGCCGCCGGGGG
>USGZ01000108.1 GCA_900554265.1 uncultured Porphyromonadaceae bacterium | reverse complement strand
ACTCGCTTTCAAATACTGGTGCTTTGTCGCATGAACACTCCCGCACGAAAATTCATTGACGTCGACGTGATGCTCAATGGCCGCTTCGTCCATACCTTCCACGTCTCCACTCTCCTCGCCGACGGTGTCAGCCGCGACGGCGCTCCCGTATTCTCCGTGCCGCGCCTCGAGGCACACATCGAATCCCGCATGCCATCCCTCAAAGGTCAACCCTACCGCATCTGCTTCTGATATGACTGCCATCCGCCATAACCTCAAGGTCGAGCCATACCCTTACCAACGTGAGGGTATCGAAGCCGGCCTGCACTGGAAGCGTCTGCTCATCGGCGACGAACCCGGCCTCGGAAAGACACTCCAGAGCATCGGCATCGTCGACGCCGCCGGCGCATATCCCTGCCTGGTAATCTGTCCCTCCTCGCTCAAAATCAACTGGCAGCGCGAGTTTGAGAAATTCACCGACCGTAAGGCCCTGGTACTCGACAACTCCGTGGCCACCACCTGGCCCTATCTCTTGCGCATGGGCATGCAGCAGGTCGCCATCGTCAACTACGAGAGCCTGCGCAAGTTCTTCGTCTGGGATATCCGCGCCGCCAAAGGCAAGCCCTTCCGGCTTAAGGATGTTGTCTTCTGCCCGGATATCCAGGTCTTCAAATCTGTAATCATCGACGAGTGCCACCGCGTCAAAGACCCCGCGGCACAGCAGACCATCTTCACCCGCGGCATCGTCGAAGGAAAGGATTGGCGCATCCTCCTCTCGGGTACGCCTGTAGTCAACCGACCCGCCGACCTCATCGCGCAGCTCTCAATCATGGGGCGCCTGGCCGAATTCGGCGGTCGCGCTAAGTTCCTCGCCGACTATGGCGGCGGCGAGCTCTCCCGCGAGCGCCGGAGCAAGGATGAGGACGACGAGCCCCGCAACCTCGACCGCCTCTCCTCCGAGCTCTACTCGCGCTGCATGGTCCGCCGCGAGAAAGCAAAGGTACTGACCCAACTTCCCGACAAGACCCGCACCGACCTCTACGTCGAAATATCCAACCGCGAGGAGTACGAGCTGGCCGCTGCCGACCTGGCCGAATACCTGCGCCAGTACACCGAGTGCGACGACGCCGACATCCGGCGCAAGATGCGCATGGAAGCCCTGGTCAAGTTCATGACCCTGCGCTCCCTCTCCTCCAGAGGCAAGGTCGCCCAGGCTGTCGACTTCGTCAGGACCTTCCTCGCCAACGGCAAGCCCCTCATACTCTTCTGCTCCCTGCATGAGATTGTGAACGAGTTGAAAAAGGCCTTTCCGAAAGCCGTAACCGTAACAGGACGCGATTCCATCAACATGAAGCAGGCCGCCGTCGACGCCTTTCAGTCTGGACGCGCGCAACTCATAATCTGCTCCATCAAGGCCGCCGGCGTCGGTCTTACCCTAACCGCATCCTCGAACGTCGCCTTCGTCGAGTTCCCCTGGACCTATGCCGACTGCTGCCAGTGCGAGGACCGCGCGCACCGCATCGGGCAGAAGGACAACGTCACCTGCTACTACCTCATCGGCCGTCACACCATCGACCGCACCCTCTACGACATCATCCACCGCAAGAAATCAATCGCCGCCCGGATTATGGCCTCAAGCGATGAAATCCCCACGGATGAAATGTACTTCGACGAATTGGTATCGGCATTCTTCACCGAGGATTGAAACTATGGCTAAAGAAGGTAGAAATAGTTTTTGTCTAAGCTTGGCAGCTTCAGCTGCCAATAATAGGCCCGCAGCCTCAGCCGCGCAGTCCCCTCGGTCCGCTTATTTGTCGCAGCCCGCAGCTTCAGCTGCGCCAGGGAAAAGGACGGTGGAACTCACCGCCACCGACCTCCGAACCGCCATCAAGTACCTGGAAGATGCCGCCACCCTCTACGATGCCCTCGCAGCCCTGCCTATTCAGAAGGCGGCATGCCGCTCACATATGATTAAACAACTTACTGTCAAACTAAAAGCAAAACTGCCCAAATGACTAAAAACGATTTGGCCCGCGAAGTGGCCGTCTCCGAGAAGCTGCTGCTCTCGACATCCGTCAAAGCTGTCGACGGAATCCTGCGGGTAATCAAAGAATCTCTCGCAAAGGGCGAGGACGTGATTATCCGGGGCTTCGGAAAGTTCTCCGTAATCCAGCGCGAAGAACGCACCGCCCTCAACCCCACGACCAAGGAACCCGTCGTAATCCCGGCCCACCGCGCCGTAAAATTAACCATCAGTAAAGAACTCAAAGAATTGCTCAACAATGAACCAGTGGATTGAAGTAAAAGCACGTTACAGCAAGATGATGGACAACGGCTCCGTCAAGAACGTAACCGAACCTTACCTTGTCGATGCGCTTTCATGCACCGAAGCGGAGGCAATAGTAACCGAAGAACTGAGGCCCTTCATCGGTGGCGGCGGCGAATTCCGAATCTCCTCGGTAGTCACCACCAAAATCTACGAAATCTTCTGGAGCGTCACCGGCGACCGCTTCTATAAGGTCAAGGTCAATTTCATCACCCTCGACGAAAAGACCGGCGCCGAAAAGCGCTCCGCATCATACATCCTCGTGCAGGCCTCCAGCTTTAAGGAAGCATACGACAATTTCATTGACGGCATGAAAGGTACCATGGCCGACTATGAGATTGAGGCTATAAACGAAACAAAGTTGGTCGATGTGTACCGCGCCAACCTGTCAGCTCAAACAGACTCCGATGCCTAAACCTCTGAATTCATTTGCTTACGGAGCGCCGGGAGCATCGCGCAAGCGCAACAAGTACGGCGCCATGCGCGTCGGCGGACATGCCTCCAAAAAGGAGCATGCCCGCGCCCAGGAGCTCAAGCTGTGGCAGCGCGCCGGTGTCATCTCCGGCCTCCGTGAGCAGGTGCCTTTCGTGCTCATCCCCGCCCAGTACGGCGAGTGCGGCACCGACCTCAAAGGCAAACCTGTCCGCATCTGCCTCGAGAAGGCCTGCAAATACATCGCCGACTTCGTCTATACCTTCAACGAGACCGGCGAGACAATCGTCGAGGACACCAAGGGCGTGCGCACTAAAGAATATGTAATCAAGCGGAAACTCATGCTCTTCATACATGGCATCCGCATTAAGGAAGTATGACTATGGACCGCGAAAGTTTCATCTTCTACCGCAGCTTCTACGAGGCCATCCGGTGTATGCCTTCGGACGTGCAGCTCGAAATATACCGCGCTATCTGCGAATATGCCCTGTTCGGAAACCTGCCGAAAAACCTTTCCGAGGTCGCCAAAGGTATGTACACGCTAATTAAGCCTAACATCGACGTCAACACCACCCGGTTTGAGAATGGTAAAAAAGGCGGCCGAAAGCCAAGCCCCAAAAAGCCGGCCAAAACCGCCGAAGCCGTTTATGACCTCACCTATGAGCAGGAAGTCGAGCGCATGCGTGCCGACGCCAAATGGCGCAACATCATCTGCAGCGATTTCGGTATCACACCCGAGGAGTACGACACCCGCCTTACACGCTTCCTCGAACGCTGCAACGAAGACAAGACCCGCAAGGGCAAGGGCCGGCACAGCAGCTTCGTCGACTGCCAGAGCCACCTCCGGTACTGGATGTCCAAAGCATACCCGACAGCGCAGGCCGCCGGCGACAGCCAGGCATCAGCCGACGAGCCTCCCTTCACCGACCCGGATTATACCTTCAACGGAGGTTTCGGAGGAATCGACGTTTGACCCTCAGACCCCTATGCTATGACTGCCAGGATTTCAGAATACCCGCCCTGCCTCCTCGACGAGCTCGCCAAGTATGGCCAGAAACCTACCGGCGATATCGAGTGGGACAAGTGCGTGCTCGACGTCATGAGGCGCCGAAACACCGACGCTGCCGTCTACGCCGCAATGGAACTCAGCAATGTTGTCCGCAAGGCCAACCAGGACAAGGAAAAGGCGCGCCAGGCATTTCCCGACCTCTCCGACCCTACCGTGTTCGAGTTGCACACCCGCCTGTTCATGTACATTGCCAACAACATTGTCATCGAGCACCAGCACCGCAAGTTCATCTTCGACGACCACAACCGCGAAATCGTCCGCTTCCTGCTCTACTACTTCAACAATTGCCCCCTGGCTGAGGATGTCTTCCCCAACCGTGGCTACAAACTCCACAAGAATATCATGCTCCAGGGCGGCCTCGGCGTCGGCAAGACAATGCTGATGCAGTGCTTCTCCGAATACCTGCGGCGCATCGGCTCGCCCCGCTTCTTCCATAACCTCTCGGTCTCCCAGATGGTCAACTACTACACCATCCACAACAACTTCGACCGCTATACCTTCAACGAAGGCAACAACGAGGAAAGCTCCGCCGGATTTCTGCCCAAGCCCGAGAACGTATGCCTCAACGACGTCGGCCTCAACGACGACAAGGTTTTCTACGGCATGAACACCGCCGTGCTCACCGACGATTTCCTCCTGGCCCGTAACGACATCTGGGCCGGCTGGAACAAGTTCGCCCATATCACTACTAACCTCGACGAAAAAGCCCTCGTCAAGCGCTTCACCAAGGGCGACACCTACGGCCGGCTCGTCGATCGATTCAAAACCTACAACGTAATCCCGATGACCGGCGGCAGCCGCCGCTGACTACCTTGCCACAAAAAGACCAAACAATACAGGCGCTCGCGCAGAAGTCACATATCTCCGATTAAGAGGTATCTGAAATCAAAAGCAACATCGTCAAGCTCATCCGCGAGCGTGCCGAGACTCGTCTTGAAGAACTCAGAAAAGAATTTACCAACTTATAAATCATACAGCAATGGCTATCGTAACCATCCTTTCAATCAGCCTCGCGGTCGTATGCGCGTTCCTCTTTGGCCGCTCCGCCATCATCAGCTGCAACCGCGACTCCCGGAACCGTAAACTCAGGGAAACAATTCAAGAACTCAGAGGACGCCTCGCCCTCGCTGCCGACACCGTGCATATCGAACAGGTATTTAAAATTGATGAAGACACGCAGAACGGCGCCTATGCCGTCTCCGCAAAAGCGTGCGTTGTTTTGGCCAATGGTGAAGAATTTGCCCGATTCCTGAAAATCAAGTCCTTCCCCTTCGCCGACGATAAAGAATTCGCCCGCCGCCAGGCAGAAGAACTCCTCGATAAACTCAACGAAAAATGAGCGCCATGATTAAGGTCACAACACCCGACGAGCTGCACCGCGTCCTCGCAAAAATGGATGAAATGGGCGTAGTCTGGGGCCTTGGAGGCCCCAGGGCCTCGTGGAATGAAGACATACTCGCCGAGCGCCTGTTCGCCTCTGAAATACTCCTCGAGATAGTTCCGCATTACGACACCAGGACCGGAAAGCTGATACAGCTCATCTGCTGGCAGCAACCCATGACCGCCGATGAATTCCTCCAGAACCAAAACGAAGAATAAAACCAAAACCATATGCATACCGCATTCATCTCCGGCTTCGCAGCCATCATCGTCGTCCTGGCCATCGCCGCATCCGTAGCGACCATATCCGTCAAGCGTCTGCTATTCCCACATCGCCCGGTGATCGAGAATATCTGTGGCGCGTTCTTACGAGGTTTTACCTGCGTCCGTTTCCGTAGGGGCTACACCTCAACCACGATGCTCTTCAAATGCGAGGGCATAACAATCGGCAAGAGTAATCCCGACTGGGGCGTACCCAAAGAAGAAGTATTCATCATCAAATTAGGAGAACGAATATGAGCAAACAAAAATCCGTCAAAGCCTACAAAGGCTTCAATGCCGACCTTACCTGCCGCGGCTTTCAGTATGAAGTCGGCAAGGAGTACGAGCATAAAGGCGACGTGAAAGCCTGCGAATCCGGCTTCCACGCCTGCGAGAACCCCATGAACGTCCTCGAACACTATCCGCCCTGCGACGAAAACGGCAATCCTAACCGCTTTTGCGAGGTAGAGCAAAGCGGCGAAATTGACAAATCCAATCCCGATAAAACCTGCTCCTCGCATATACGCATTCTCGCAGAAATCGGCCTCGACGGACTGATTAAGGCCGGTGTGAAGTTCATCCTCGACAAGGTAAATTGGAAGGATAAAAAAGAATCCAACACCGGCTACCGCTCCGCGGCCACGAACACCGGCAACTACTCCGCGGCCACGAACACCGGCAACCAATCCGCGGCCACAGTGGAAGGCAAAGAGTCCATAGCCATCGTGACCGGCCGTAACAGCCGGGCGAAAGGCGCACTCGGCTGTTGGCTTGTAATCACCGAACGCGACAACTACGGGCATATACTCAATGTCAAAGCGGCTAAAGTCGACGGCCTCGCCATCAAGCCCGATACATGGTACCGCCTCGCCGGCGGAGAGCTCGTCGAGTGCGCATAACCCCCTCCGGCACCGTCCCCGTCTGGTACGCATCCACCGACGGCATGACCGTTCGGGCCCGCGACCGCACCCTCGACCATGCCCGCACCCTCGCCGACCACCTCA
>USGZ01000107.1 GCA_900554265.1 uncultured Porphyromonadaceae bacterium | reverse complement strand
GGTTGGACGCGAAGGTGTCGGGACGCGGAGGTCCCGACCTCCTTTGCGCGCCGGCCTTCGGTCGCGCTTGTCGGCGGTAACGTTTTGCGGTTGTCGGCACCCAGTAATGTAATTTGAGAACGATGCCGGGCGGACGCGACGAATCGCGTTACCACTGATTATCAAACGTTTACATCATGCGTCAGGGATTGTAGAGGTCCTTGTTGAAAAAGTCCATTATGTCGCGGGCCTGTTCGAGGGCGATTGCGGCCGGACCGTCGGGGTCCAGGTCGGCGCCGCGCTCGTAGCAGGCCAGCGCGGCTGTCTTGTCGCCCTTCTTCCAGGCGATACGTCCGCGCAGATACCATTGCTGCGCCTTGTCGGCGATACCGGCGTCTATTTCGGCCTCGGCACGCGCGAGGTCGCCGGCGGCTATGAGTTTCTCGATGTCCCTGATTTCCATAATCGTGAAATTTTCCTTCGGTTGGCTATGTCCGGCGTGATGCCGGCCATACTGTAAGAACAAAACGGCGGCTGTTTTTATTGTATTATAATAATAGCTAACTTTGCAGGGAATTTCAGCGACCCCCGACACAAGACACTACATAACTACCGATGTCCGAACACAAAAGCTATAAAGGCCTGACTTCCGCCGAGGTCAGCGAATCGCGCGCCCGCACCGGCGCCAACGTCTTCAGCCCCTCGCGGCGCAAAAGCCCCTGGATTCTGTTCCTCGAAAAGTTCAGGGACCCCCTGATTATCATCCTGCTGGTGGCCGCGGTGCTCTCCATCGGCATCGCCTGCTACGAATACCTCAGCCTCGGCATGGGCCCGGCGGTGTTCTTCGAGCCCGCGGGCATAATAATCGCCATCCTGCTGGCCACAGGCCTGGGATTCATATTCGAGTACCGCGCCAACCGCGAGTTCGACCTGCTCAACAAGGTCAACGACGACCAGCTCGTCCAGGTGTTCCGCGACGGCGAGGTCACCGAAGTGCCGCGGCGCGACATCGTAGTGGGCGACATCGTGATTCTCAACACCGGCGACGAGGTACCTGCCGACGGCGTCCTGCTGGAGGCTTCGAGCCTGAACGTCGACGAGTCCAGCCTCACCGGCGAACCCGTCTGCGCCAAGACCGTCGACCCCGCCGAGTTCAACAGCAACGACACATACCCCTCGAACGAGGTTTTCCGAGGCACCAATATCATGGAAGGCCACGGCGTGATGGAAGTAAAGGCCGTAGGCGACGCCACCGAGGCCGGCAAGGTCTACGAGGCCGCCAGAATCGACAATTCCGTAAAGACGCCGCTCGACGAGCAGCTCGGCCGCCTGGGCAAGCTGATTTCCTACGCCAGCTACACCGTTGCCGCGCTTGTAGTGGTCGGCAAGACGATAATGTACTTCCACGAATTCCCCGGCGCCGTCGACTGGATGCACCTTATGGCCTACTGCCTGCAGTCCCTTATGATTGCCGTGACGCTCATCGTCGTGGCCGTGCCGGAGGGCCTGCCTATGGCCGTGACGCTCTCGCTGGCCTACTCGATGCGGCGCATGCTGCGCACCAACAACCTGGTGCGCAAGCTCCACGCCTGCGAGACCATGGGCGCAACGACAGTAATCTGCACTGACAAGACCGGCACCCTGACGCAGAACAAGATGCAGGTGGCCGACACGCGCTTCTTCGGCAACCCGACGCAGGAACTCGTCAGCGAGGGCATCGCCGTCAATTCGACGGCCGAGCTGGACCGCTCCGGCAGCGTGCCGCGGCCCATCGGCAATCCTACCGAAGGCGCCCTGCTCCTGATGCTCGACGAACTCGGCGAAGACTACCGCAAAATCCGCGAGCGCACCACCACCGAGTCCGAGCTGCCCTTCAGCACCGAGCGGAAGTATATGGCCACTGTGGTGCGCCGGCCCGACGGCAAGCGGATGCTCTACGTCAAGGGCGCGCCGGAAATTGTGTTCCGGCTCTGCACCGTCGTTCCCGACGGCATCACCCGCGAGGAAGTCGACGCCCAGTTGCTCGAATATCAGAGCCAGGGCATGCGCACCCTCGGCTTCGCCTACCGCGAGCTGCCCGAAGGCGTCCAGCCGATACACAACAACGGCATCGACTCCGACGGTCTTGTGTTCCTGGGCTTCGCGGCCATTTCGGACCCCGTGCGTCCCGACGTGCCGGACGCCGTCAGGGAAGTGCGCGAGGCAGGCGTGGAGGTGAAAATCGTAACCGGCGACACCCCCGCCACGGCACGCGAAATCGCCCGCCGCATAGGGCTTTGGGACGACGGTTCGGACAACGAGGCCAACATAATCACAGGCCCCGAATTCGCCGCCCTCTCCGACGAGGAGCTGCGCCGCCGCATCAAGGACATAAAGATTATATCGCGCGCCAGGCCGATGGACAAGAAGCGCCTGGTCGAAACGCTGCAGGAGCTCGGCGGAGTCGTGGCCGTTACCGGCGACGGCACCAACGACGCCCCGGCCCTCAAGGCCGCGCACGTCGGCCTCTCGATGGGCGACGGCACCTCCGTGGCCAAGGAAGCGTCGGACATCACCATCATCGACAATTCCTTCGCCAGCATCGGTCGCGCAGTGATGTGGGGCCGCAGCCTCTACCGCAACATCCAGCGCTTCCTGCTGTTCCAGCTGACGGTCAATGTCGTAGCCTGTCTGACGGTGCTCTGCGGAGCATTCATGGGCACGGAGTCGCCGCTGACGGTGACGCAGATGCTCTGGGTCAACCTGATCATGGACACCTTCGCCGCCATGGCCCTCTCATCGCTGCCGCCTACACGAAGCGTCATGCAGGAAAAACCGCGGCCGCGCACGGCCTTTATCATCGTGCCGGAAATGTGGCGCGCCATCTGGGGCGTCGGAATCGTGATGTTCGCCTTCCTGACCTGGCTGCTGTGGTACTTCCACCACCACGAAGTCACCTCACTGCTGACCATGGCCGAGGCTCCGCGCGTCGGCGCACACCTTCTGACGCCCTACGAGCTGAGCGTGTTCTTCAGCGTGTTCGTGTTCCTTCAGTTCTGGAACCTCTTCAACGCCCGCGCCTACGCCACCGGCCGGAGCGCCTTCCATTTCGCCGACTGCCAGAGCTTCCTGTTCATCGCCCTGCTGATATTCGCGGGGCAAATCCTGATAGTCCAGTTCGGAGGACCCTTCTTCAGCGTCACTCCCCTGTCGGTATCGGACTGGCTGATAATCATCGCCGGCACCGCCCCGGTACTCCTCCTTGGCGAACTGCTGCGGCTGATTTTCCGAAAGCCCAAGCACGCGTAAAAAGCAGGCAATACCCTTTTTCCCCCTGATTAATCCCGATTAATCTCGACTAATCCTGATTAATCGGGATTAATCGTGAATTTTGCAGCCAGGGCGGAAAAGCCACTTCCCGACAACTTTTTACGGAAATTTTTACGTAATTTGTTGGGAAGTCGGCCGATAATGTTTAAATTTGCACATTGAAAACCACCCTCTCCGCCGAATCCTCAGACTACAGAAACACAAACAACAATTCTTATACCAATCAAAACCTACTTCATCTATGTGGTTAACAAGCTCTTCCATAGGACGTAAGTTCGTGATGGCCCTCACGGGCATCTGCCTCGTCCTATTCGTAACCTTTCACTGCCTGATGAACTCCGTAGCCATCTTCTGGCCGGCGGCCTACAACGCCATCTGCCAGTTCCTGGGCGCCAACTGGTACGCCCTGGTAGCCTCCATGGGCCTGGCCGCACTGTTCATCATCCACATCATCTACGCACTCTGGCTTACCGTCCAGAACCGCAAGGCCCGCGGCGCCGACCGCTACGAAGTCAACGGCAGCATTCCCGAAGTCGAGTGGTCGTCCAAGAACATGCTCGTCCTGGGTATCGTCGTTCTGGCCTTCCTTGCCCTGCACCTGATTCAGTTCTGGGCAAAGATGCAGCTTCAGGAACTGCGCTGCCACGAGCTGAGCGCATTCCCGATGGTCGAAGGCGGCATTCCCGCCGACCCCCAGTTCGGTACGCTGTTCCTGCAGATGGCATTCTCGCAGTGGTGGACCCCTGTAGTCTACGTAATCGGCTTCATCGCCCTGTGGTTCCACATGAACCACGGTTTCTGGAGCATGTTCCAGACCATCGGCTGGAACAACCAGACCTGGCTGCCGCGCCTTAAATCCATCTCCTGCTGGTGGACCTCGATTGTAATTCTTCTGTTCGTTGCCCAGGCAGCAGTATTTACCTGGCGCGCCAACGAGAAGTACTATACCACCGACCCCGCTCTGGTTGAGCAGTACATCGAAAGCCTGGCCGAACGCGCTACTCCCGCAGTACACGATTTCATCCCCGCCTATAACGACGCCATGCAAATGGCTCAGGCCATGGGCGACGCCACTCCTTTGGTCAACCTCATAAACGAGAAAGGCGACTACTACCTGAGCGAACTCGAACCCATCGCCAACGCCGCAGCCCAGTTCCCCGCTGCCGCCAACAACGAAACTATCGCCGCCTGCCGCCGGATTGTAGAAGAAGTCAAAGGATGGAAAGAGGAGATAGCCGCTCAGGCAGCTCAGGCAGCTCAGACCGCTGCCGCTCCCGGAGCACTCATCCCCGAAGCTGACGCCGACGCCACCGAGCCTGCCGCCGCCGAAGCCCAGCCCGAACAAACCGAAACCACCAACGAATAATCCGTACTCAGAGATATGGCACAGAAAATCAACCTCGAGGGCATGATCGATTCCAGTCCTATCATGCAGGACTATGCCGACATCGAATCGTCCAAACTGCCGGAGTATCAGATTGACTCCAAAATTCCCGAAGGTCCGATCGCTGAGAAATGGACCAACTACAAAGCCCACCAGCGCCTGGTGAACCCCGCCAACAAGCGTAACCTGGACATCATCGTCGTAGGTACCGGTCTTGCCGGCGCTTCCGCCGCCGCCAGCCTCGGCGAAATGGGTTTCAACGTATATAACTTCTGCATCCAGGACAGCCCCCGCCGCGCACACTCCATCGCAGCCCAGGGCGGTATCAACGCAGCCAAGAACTACCAGAACGACGGCGACAGCGTATACCGTCTGTTCTACGACACCGTAAAGGGCGGCGACTTCCGCAGCCGCGAGGCCAACGTATACCGTCTGGCCGAAGTGTCGAACAACATCATCGACCAGTGCGTACAGCAGGGCGTTCCCTTCGCCCGCGAGTACGGCGGCCTGCTGGCCAACCGCTCCTTCGGCGGCGCCCAGGTTTCCCGCACCTTCTACGCCAAAGGCCAGACCGGCCAGCAGCTGCTGCTCGGCGCATACTCCAGCCTCAACCGCCAGATTCAGAAGGGCACCGTACGCTCCTTCAACCGCCGCGAGATGCTGGACCTGGTAATCATCGACGGCCGCGCACGCGGTATCATCGTCCGCAACCTCATCACCGGCGAGCTCGAGCGCTACGCCGCCCACGCCGTTGTTCTCGCAACCGGCGGCTACGGCCGTGCCTTCTTCCTGAGCACCAACGCCATGGGCTGCAACGGCTCCGCCGCCATCCAGGCCTTCAAGAAGGGCGCCTACCTGGCCAACCTCGCCTTTACGCAGATCCACCCCACCTGTATCCCCGTCCACGGCGAAGATCAGTCCAAGCTGACCCTCATGAGCGAATCGCTCCGTAACGACGGCCGCATCTGGGTGCCCAAGAAGAAAGAAGACGCCGAAGCCATCCGCGCCGGCAAGAAAAAACCGACCGATATCCCCGACGAAGACCGTGACTTCTACCTCGAACGCCGCTATCCGGCCTTCGGTAACCTCTGCCCCCGCGACATCGCCAGCCGTGCCGCCAAGGAACGCTGCGACGCAGGCTACGGCGTAGGTACCGGCAACGCCGTATATCTCGACTTCAAATACGCCATCAACCGTCTGGGCAAAGACGCTGTCCGCGACCGCTACGGCAACCTCTTCGACATGTATCAGATGATCTCTGACGACAATCCCTACGAGACTCCGATGATGATCTTCCCCGCCTCCCACTACACCATGGGCGGCATCTGGGTCGACTACGAGCTGCAGACCTCCATCAAGGGCCTGTTCGCGATCGGCGAGTGCAACTTCTCCGACCACGGCGCAAACCGCCTTGGCGCTTCCGCACTCATGCAGGGTCTTGCCGACGGCTACTTCGTTCTGCCCTACACCATGCAGAACTACCTGAGCGACCAGATCAAGGTAGGCCGCAGCACCTTCGACACCAAGCATCCCGAATTCGACGAGGCCGAGAAGGGCGTACGCGCACGCATCGACCGTCTGATGAAGATCGGCGGCACCAAGAGCCCCGACCAGATTCACAAGCGCCTGGGCCACGTGATGTGGAACCTCGTCGGCATGGGCCGTACCCTCCAGGGTCTCGTCCGCGCCATCGACGAAATCGAGGAAGTCCGCAAGGAATTCTACAGCGACCTGCGCATCGTAGGTTCCGCCGACGACCTCAACACCGAACTCGAAAAGGCTCTG
>USGZ01000106.1 GCA_900554265.1 uncultured Porphyromonadaceae bacterium | reverse complement strand
AGGGCAATCCCCAGCGGATGCCCTTGCTGAGTCTCTGCGACCTGACTTTCCGCAGGGAGGACCGAACGATTCTGGATACGGTGAATTTCACCGTCGACCACGGCGACTTCATAGCCATAACCGGCCCTAACGGCGGCGGCAAGACTACCCTGCTCCGGCTGATTCTCAGGCTCCTGAAGCCCACTGACGGACGCATTGTCTATTATGACGACAACGGCACGCCGACTGCCGCTCCTCCCGCATTCGGCTATCTTCCGCAGAAAAATGCCGTCGACTCTAATTTTCCCATAACAGTGCGCGAGGTTATTGAATCGGGACTGCTCGCCGAATCCGGGCTGGACAAGGCCGAGAAGTCGCTGCGCGTACACGAGGCCCTCGCGCTGGTCGAACTCTCCGACCTGGCCTCGCGTCCCATAGGACGACTGTCGGGCGGTCAGCTGCAGCGCACCCTGCTGGCGCGCGCTATAGTCAGCCATCCGCAGGTGCTGGTTCTCGATGAGCCGCTGAGCTACATCGACAAGCACTTCGAAGAGCATCTCTACAGCATAATAGCGGATATCGCCCGCCGCTCCACAATCCTGCTGGTAAGCCACGAGATGAGCCGCATCGCCGGCATGGCCAACCGCCATATCATCGTCGACCACACCCTCGAGGAATGCACCGCCCGCTGCCACTTCCGCCCCGAAATCTAACGCAGAATAAACGCATAAAGGTATAAATAGCGGCCACAAGGTCGCTATTTTTACATCTGTATTAGCAGATGAATAATATCGTTGCTCACAACTGAAATACTTCTGTATGGATGATAAAATTATAACA
Source organism: uncultured Porphyromonadaceae bacterium (assembly GCA_900554265.1). Taxonomy (GTDB): domain Bacteria; phylum Bacteroidota; class Bacteroidia; order Bacteroidales; family Muribaculaceae; genus CAG-873. Next base: position 5,642 of record USGZ01000106.1, on the reverse strand, counting down.
AAGAAGCCAAGTCGAAGAACATTACCCGTGTGCGCTTGTCCTCGTCATCATTGTTCAGGAACTGATAGTTGTTCTTGATATAAAATGGAATTGCGTCTACATACGCATCGACAGTTACAAAACGGCAACCCGACTTATTGTCCACTGTAAAATAGTCTTCTATAAACTCAAGAAGATATGTACCTATCGACTGATGCTGCGCATTTTTGGCTATGGCAAGGCGTCCAATCTTAATTGCAGGATAGCTGCGTAACCGTTTCTTATTGACAAATTTTTGCTTTCTGAAACGATTGAATTCCGTTGAGCTGTCAAAATCAGAAATAGAAATCTTATCGTTGGAAAGACTAAAATATGCGAGTACTTCCTTTGTTTTCTTATCTTCTACTACGTAAGTGACAGACAATAAAGTTTCACGATAAAGATTCGCTTCATTCAGGATGAAATCGTTCAAATCCTCATCGTTGCAATCGAAGGAAGTAATAACATCGCCAATATTAAGACGACGAACTGAACAACGCTCCTGAAACTCTTGGTGAGTCATAGTCAGTTGACCATCATCTTGCGGACGGTTTCGTAGGACTGCCTGATTCGCGCACGTTTTTCGGGAGAAACCTTGGGCGGATTCTGCATGCGTTCCTCAAACCGGCGGCCATCGCTACCATAAAGTATGGGAGTTTCTTTAATCGGACGTGCCATTGTAGTGACTATTTGTTTGTGCGATACAAAAGTACAACAAATTTCCAATATTTTTGGCCAATTGCCATAAAAATAATTATTTCCGCGGGTTTTACCTCAAGACCTTTTTAGTCAGTTCGTGGAAGTCGGGGTTGAGGTATTGGCCTTTGGCGGCGGTGGATTTGCCGTAGGCTACGGCGCGGCGGGGGCAGATATGGTAGCACCGCAGGCACATGGCGCAGCGGTCGTGCCATTTCGGGCGCCCGTCGGCCATCGCGATGTTGCCCGTCGGACAGGCCCGCGCGCAGGTGCCGCAGCCGGTGCAGCCTTCGGTGGCATGGAAGGGCCGCGGCGACATGGCGTGACGGATGAACCAGGGATAGATAATCCGCGATTTTATCCATGAGAAGGACTTGCGCACCGGCAGGCTGCGCAAGTCGGCACGCAGCGGACCCGAGGTTTTCGAGCACTGATCTATCGCATTGGCAATCAAATCTATGCGTGCCGTTGATTTTGCGAGTTTCTCGGCGGCGAGTTCCGGAGGGTCCACATCGAAGCCGCTCATGAGTACATAGGTGTTCGGCATCACCACCGCGTAGCTGCCTGCCGGATTCCAGCCGCGGGCCGAAATCAGCCGCGTCCACTGGCGGTCGGTCAGGCCCATATCGTCGCCGCAGGTAGTCAGCATGAAATGACGGGCGCCGTCGGCTCCGGCGATGCGCACCCTGGCGATGAAGTCGACGACCACTGGCGGCACACCCCAGGAATAAGTCGGAAAGCACCACACGACCCTACCGTCGGTGCATTCGAGCGACGGCGAATCCGAGCGCAGGTCCATGGCGACGAGCTTGTCGCCGAGCTTCCGCGACAGCCTTGTGGCAGCCTGGAGGGTATTGCCGGTTCCGGAAAAACAGACAATCATCTGCGCTTGCCGCCTTTGGGAGCCTTTGCCGCGGGTTGCGGCGTGTTGCGGATTGTCACCTGTGTCGCGCCGAAGCCATACTGCTGGAAGGAGGCGTCCTGTACGTCGTGGCCCTTGTAGCGGTGAGTCAGCTCCTTCATGAGAGCCTGGCGGAGAACACCTTCGCCCTTGCCGTGGATGAACACGATCTTGGTGCCTGGCAGACGCAGATTGGCGTCCATCACCTGAGTGAAGCGGTCAATCTGCAGGTTGAGAATTTCCGCGGGCGAAAGGCCGGCGGTGCTGTCGATAAGCTCGGAAGCGTGGAGGTCCACAACTATGGGTTCGCCCGGTTTCGATGAGCGCGACTCATGCCGCCGCTCCTGCGCGGCAAGGGCGTTGGCTTTTGCCGCCATGCCTTTGCGGATACTTTCGGCATCCGGCTCGAAGCTGATTGCCGGAGCGTCGGAAACGACAATGTCGTAAGCGATTACCGGCGTCTCGAAATATCTGTTAGGCCTGAAGCAATGCAGACGCACGAACTTGGTGGCGTCGAACTTAAGGTCGGAGCTTACAGGGGCCTTGGCCTCGAAGCCGCGCCCGCGTTTGAAGGCTATGAGCTGGATGAAAAGGCGGTCGATATGCGGCAGGTCCTCCTGCGTCACCTCCCAGGCGAACTCCTGCATATTGGGCTCGACAAGACCGTCGTAGCGCGGCGTCCACTCCCGATCGCCGCGGTCGCGGGTGGCGACGGAGGCATAGAGCCAATAGTTGGAATCATTGACTATATATGCGTCGAATCCTGTGCTGCTCAGCGACTTGATATCCTGCGGCTCGAACCCGAGCATCACGTTGACGGTATCGCCGCCGGGCAGTTCGACGGGAGCCTCCGCCACGGGTGCGGCCTTCGGCAGGGGCTTCTCGTAGCGGGCGTTCAAATCCTTGGATACCGGCTCCGGCCTGGCGCTCTCGGGAGCCTTGCCCATCACGACGGTGGTTTTCGGCGCCTTGGCCGCAGGCTGGGGAGCAGGCGTGATTACCACGCACTCATGCACCTGCACTGGCATCTCGAAACCGTCCTCGTCCTCGACGTATGCTATCTTGTCGTTTATGCGTACGACCCTACCACCTCCCACATCGTTGAGGAAGCGCACCGTGTCGCCAACTTTAACGTTTGCCATATTATCTGAATGTCAATTTATTATTCGTAACTATTTAAACCGCAGCTTACATGCAGGTGTAGCCGCCGTCGACCGGGTAAAGACCGCCGGTGCAGAAGCCGGCCTCGTCGGAGGACAGGAAGTAAACCATTGCGGCGACCTCCTCGGGGCGGCCGACCGAGCCGCGCAGGAAGATAGCGTTCTCCTCGTCCCAGAGTTCGCGGAGGTCGGCGCCGCGGGAAACGCAGCGCTCGAAAACTCCGTCGACAAGGGGCGTGGCGATAGTCGACGGGCAGACGGCGTTGACCCTTATGTTCTTCGGCGCCAGGTCGATGGCGAGCGATTTGGCCATCTGGCCGAGCGCGCCCTTGGTCAGGCCATAGGCGAAACTGTGGGCCTTGCCGACGGTGCTCTGGTCCGAGGCCATAATCACGACGCTGCCGCCGCCTGATTCGACCATCTTCGGTATGGCGATACGAAGCGTATTGATTGTGCCCATAAGGTTTGTGCCGACCACCAGGTCGAGTTCCTCATCGGTGATGTCGAGGACGGTATTGGAGCGGTGGACGCCAGCGTTGGCCACCAGGCAGTCCAGCCGCCCGAAGCGCTCCATGATATCGCCTATGGCGCGGGAGAGGTCGTCCTTACTGCGGACGCTGCCCTTAATATAGACTATGTCGCCGGTATCGCCGGGCTCGTCGCAGATGTCCATTACTGCCACGCGCCACCCGGCAGCGGCAAAACGGCGCGCGCAGGCGCGGCCGATTCCGTTCGCTCCGCCGGTGATGAACACCGTCTTTATAGTCTGGTTTTCTTTTTCCGTAAGCATACCACAAAATTAGCTAAACTTTCGCATAAATCCGCGGATTAGCGTTGAAGATTCAATCAACCTTCGTTAAAACCCTGAAAAAAAGAACTTAATGATTGTAAATCGATGAACCATGCCCACCAGCAGACGTTTATAGAGTATCAAACGAACAAACGACACTCTTACATTATGATTTACGAACTGCCTGAATTACCTTATGCTGAAGATGCCCTCGAACCGGCCATCAGCCGGCGCACCGTGGAATTCCATTACGGAAAACACGAGAAAACCTACATCGACAATCTCAACCGCCTCATTAAGGGTACGGAATATGAGGATGCCGAACTCGAGGATATAATCACCAACGCATCCGGCGCGTTGTTCAACAACGCATCCCAAGCCTGGAATCATATATTCTACTTCTTCACCTTCTCTCCTGAGGGCCGGCGCGAGCCTCAGGGCGAGCTCCGCAAGGCGATAGACCGCGACTTCGGCTCCTTCGAGAAATTCAAGGAAGCATTCGTCGACGCAGGCGTCGGACTGTTCGGTTCCGGATGGGTATGGCTATCGCACGACGAAACCGGCAAGCTCCTGATTACCCAGGGCTCCAATGCCGAGAACCCCCTCAAGGACGGACTATTCCCTATGCTGACCTTCGACGTCTGGGAACACGCATACTATCTCGACTACCAGAACCGTCGCGCCGATGCCCTCCGTCAACTCTGGGACATCGTCGACTGGGAGGTTGTCGAGAGCAGATACTGAACGATATAAAGCACTGCCTGAAAGCACTTAAATAATAGCATAATGTGATGAATGGAAAGGGAGGTACTCGTGAGAGCACCTCTTTTTCTGTCCAGACGTATCGGAATACAGTCTTTTTGTATCTTTATCCCGATTTACAATGTCAGTGATTTATAGACGAGCACAAGAGTATCAGGTTCGCGCGTATCAGCCATATTGTTGTAGCGCCTTGACAATCACATCATTTGCTTACTCGGAAACCGAGTTTCAGAATAAGTCTGAGGGTCTCCATGGCGGTGTTGCGGTCGTAGACTTTCTCGCTCTCGGGCAAGTCCTCGTAGGGAACCAGACAGGGATGCTGCTTGCGCTCGTCGTCGCGCACCGGGCCGTAGGTCCAGCCCTGGCTTATGCGGGTTTGGGCCCATACTTCGTGGACGTTCCTGGCCATCTGCTCGGTAAGAGGCATGAGTTCCGAAGGCAATTCGACGGAAGCGGTGTCGACGGGCTGGGGTATGTAAGGGTTCATGTTGCTTGCTTTTGAGAGTCTGATTCCGCTATTGGTTCTGCGAGAGTATGCAAAGTTAAGAATAATTGCTTAATTTTGCGTCATGAAGTCGGAAGTAATATTTCTCGGCACCGGAAGTGCCTTTCCCTCAAAGAGCTATAACTCGTGCTGCCTGGTGCGCGACGGGGCGCTGAGCCTGCTTGTCGACGCCGGCGGAGGCAACGGCATCCTGCGCCGTCTCGAGGAAGCCGGCGTACCGGCCAAGGACATCCGTCATTTCTTCGTAACCCACGTCCATACGGACCACATCCTTGGCGCGGTGTGGGTGCTGCGCTCCGCCGTACAGCGGATGCGCGAGGGCCTCGACGCCGCCCCGCTCCACTTTTACGGCAATTCCGACGTAATTACAGCGCTTAAAACGATATGCCGTCTGACGCTGCATACGGCGGATTACGGCCGCATGGAAGCGATTGTCGAGTTTCACAACCTCGACGCTACTCCGCGGATTGAAATAGAGGGCCACAGGATTGAGTTTTTCGATGTCCTGGCAGAGAACGTGCGTCAGACAGGCTTCCGGCTGAGGCTGGACAACGGCACGGTGCTGGCGCATCTCGGCGACGAGGCCCTGACCGAACGCAATGCCGCGATGGCACGCGGGGCGGACACGCTGATTTGCGGCGCTTTCTGCCGCTACGCCGACCGCGAGATATTCAAGCCCTACGAGAAGCACCACAGCACGGTCGCCGACGTGGCGCGCCTGGCCGCGGAACTGAAGATACCGCGCACAATCCTGGTGCACTGCGAGGACCGCACCCTCCCCGACCGCAGCCGCCTCTACAAAACGGAAGC
>USGZ01000105.1 GCA_900554265.1 uncultured Porphyromonadaceae bacterium | reverse complement strand
GCTGGCGGCGTCTACATTGTCCGCGCCTTCACCCCCTCCGGAAGCCGGTCCGCAAAGGTGGCGCTCTGAGCCCCGGCGGCTGCGGGGAAAAATCGCGCGGCCGGGCAATATTGCGGGCCGGACGGCGTTTAATCTATAATGAGATACGCCAGAATTATCATAATGCTTGCAATGCTGCTCGCCGCCGCGGGCGCCTCCGCGCGCCGGCTCAACGACGAGCTGCTCAACCGCCCGTACGCGGACATGCGCGCATGGCACCTGGGATTCTCCGTCGGGATGTACGCCGGCGACCTCATGTTCACCCATAACGGCCACGTTACCGCCGACGGACAGCAGTGGCGCATGGACCAGCCCAACTATCAGCCCGGTTTCTGCGTCAACGGCCTGTTCGACCTGCGCCTGAACAACTATTTCAGCGTCCGCTTCACCCCGGGCATGTACTTCGGCAGCCGCGACATCTCCTTCGTCGACCTCAACTCCGACGCCACCGAGCGCGAGAACATCAAGACGGCCTACGTGGTGATGCCGCTCGAGCTGAAATTCAACGCAATGCGCTGGCGCAACTCGCGCCCCTACATTCTCGCCGGCGTGATGCCCGCATTCGACGTAGGCAAGAAAAGCTCCGACTTCCTCAAGCTCAAGACCAGCGAGTTCTTCCTCACCGCAGGTTTCGGTTTCGACTTCTATCTGCCTTATTTCAAGCTCGTTCCGGAACTCAAATTCTGTTTCGGCCTCGGCGACGTGCTCCAGCACAAGCGCCCCGACCTGGACGACAATCCGGACAAGATGAAGTTCACGGAATCGCTCACCAAGGCTACCTCGAAAATGATAGTCCTGACCTTCTATTTTGAATAAACGCCCGATGTACGGAATCTCAGGCACCATATCCTCCACCCTGCGCCGGCTCGCGCTTGCCGGTGCCCTCCTCCTCTGCGCACTGGGCGCCACGGCGCAGACCGACGCCCAGTTCTCGCAGTACTACGAAATCCCGTCGTTCTACAACCCCGCGGCCATCGGTCTGACCGACAACCTGCGCATCCGCGGTGGCGCCCGAATGCAGTGGGTAGGCATCGACAATGCCCCGACTACCTTCGCCGGCGTGGCCGACATGCCCCTGAAGCTCTTCGGCAAGCGCATCGGCGTAGGCCTGATGCTGGATCAGGAGAGCCAGGGCCTCTACAAAAGCCTGAACATCGACGCCCAGCTTGCCTACAAGTTCCGCAAGCTCAAGGGCGAATGGACGATAGGCTTAGGCATCGGACTCTACGACCAGGCATTCAAAGGCAGCAAGGTATTCATCCCCGACGACGACGATTATCACGAAGGCACGGACCAGGGCATCCCGACCACCGATATCCACGGCACCGGCCTGGACCTCCAGGCGGGCATCTGGTACCAGCACAGACTCTTCTACGCCGGCCTTGGCGCGACGCACCTCAACAGCCCTACCGTAAGCATGACCGCCGAGGGCGCTTCCGGCGGCTCGGACAACACCGAGCGCAAGTACACCTTCACCGCCAGACGTACGCTCTATTTCACCGGCGGCTGCAATATTCCGATAAATAATACGTTATTTGATATATTGCCTTCGGTGCTGGTGAAGAGCGACTTCACCTTCACCACGGCCGAAATCAACGCCCGGCTCCGATACCGCAAGATGTTCACTTTCGGTGTCGGATACAGGTGGAAGGACGCGATAATCGCTTCGCTGTCAGCCGAAATCAAGAATTTCTTCATAGGCTACAGCTACGACTACGCCACCACAGCCATCAACCGGGCCTCTTCCGGCAGCCACGAAATCTTCGTAGGCTACAGCCTTAAGCTCGACCTGGGCGAGAAAAACAGGAACAGGCACAAAAGCGTCCGCCTGATGTAAACCATTTCAGCAATAGAAAACGTAGCATACCCCCGATATGAACAAACTTAACAGCACAGCACTGATACTCCTTGTCACGGCGGCAGCTTCCGGGCTGGCCTCCTGCGCTTCCGGCGGCCGCTCTTCGGCCGGCGGCGAAGTCACAGGCGTGGGCGGCACCTCCTGGACCGAACCCACCCCGTACGGAATGGTGCTCGTGGACCGCGGCTCCATGAAAGTAGGCGTGGCCCAGAACGACTCGCTGTGGAACCTGGCCGCAAACGCACGCGGCATTTCCGTCGACGGTTTCTGGATGGACGAGACCGAAGTGACCAACAGCAAGTACAAGCAATTTGTATTCTGGGTCCGCGACTCCATTATCCGCGAACGCCTGGCCGACCCCGCCTTCGGCGGAAACGAGGACTTCAAGATCGAGGAGGACCGCGAGGGCAACCCCGTGACTCCCCACCTGAACTGGAACAAGGCGATTCCCTGGCGCAATCCCAACGAGGACGAGCAGCGCGCAATCGAGAGCCTCTACCGCACCAACCCCATCACCGGCGCCCGGGAACTGGACCCCACGCAGCTGAACTACCGCTACGAAGTCTATAACCACACCGAGGCCGCGCGCCGCCGCAACCGTCTGGACAAGCGTCGCCGCGAGTACAACACCGACCTGCCTACGCCGACCTCTGACCCGCAGATTTCCAAGGACACCGCGTGGATTGACGAGAACGGCGAAATCGTGCTCCGCACCATAACCCGCGACCTCACCGGTCCCTACGACTTCCTGAACACCTATATCGTAAACGTATATCCGGACACTACCGCCTGGATCAACGACTTCGAGAACGCCTACAACGAGCCTTACGTGCGCATGTACTTCGCCCACGGCGGCTACAGCGAGTATCCCGTGGTCGGCGTGAGCTGGGAGCAGGCCAACGCCTTCGCCCACTGGCGCACCGAATACCTGCGCCGCAGCCTCGGCCGCGAGGGCCTCTACGTGGAGCCCTACCGCCTGCCTACCGAAGCCGAATGGGAGTATGCCGCCCGCGCCGGCGTCAACGAGAACATGTACCCCTGGGACGGCGACCTGACCATGAGCGACGACAAGGGTTGCTTCTACGCCAACTTCAAGCCCCAGGAGGGCAACTACGTGATGGACGGTCATGTAATCACCTCGCGCGTCGGCACATACGCCCCGAACGACTTCGGACTCTACGACATGGCCGGCAACGTCAGCGAATGGACATCGACAGCCTTCACCGAAAGCGTCGGGCGCCTGACCAGCGACCTCAACCCCGAGTACCGCTACGACGCCGCCGTCGAGGACCCCTACCGCATGAAGCGCAAAATCGTGCGCGGCGGTTCGTGGAAGGACGTGGCCCACAACGTCCGCTCGGACCTCCGCATGTGGGAATACCAGAACGAGCAGCGCTCATACATCGGATTCCGATGCGTCCGCACCCAGATAGGCTTTGCCAAAGGCCAGAAACAGCAGGGCAGACGCTAAATACCAACTCTCCGCAAACAGCTCAGAAACATGGGAAAAATACAGACATACAAGCGTGGCATCGGTGCTTTCATCAGCAGCGAGAAAGGCCAGCGTTTCTTCAATTTCGCCTACAGTATCGGCGCTGCCGTGGTTATCTGGGGCGCATTGTTCAAGATTCTTCACCTTCCCGGCGGCAACCTGCTGCTTTCCGTCGGCATGGGCACGGAGGTGCTGATGTTCCTCCTCACCGCCTTCGACCGTCCGCCGAAGGAGTACCAGTGGGAAAAGGTCTATCCCTCGCTGGCCGATGAGGAAGCCGGGGCGGAAGACGCCGCTCCACGCGCCGCCCACGCAGGCCCGGTGGCCACCGCCGTAGCCGGCACTCCCCTCTCCGCCGGTGACGCACAGGCCATCCACGCTCCCGCGCAGAACGCCGCCGAGGCCACTCGCCAGTACCTCGAGACAATGAACGCCCTGGCCGAGGACATGAAGAAGCTTCACGAGACCACCGCCGCCCTCAACGAGGTCAGCGCCACCCTCCTGCGCAGCTACCGCTCCATCACCGACAACTCCGAGGCCATCTCCGGCAGCTCCGACGGCTACGTCGAGCAGATGACCCGTCTGCACCACAATATCTCCGGCCTGAACTCCATCTACGAGCTCCAGCTCCGCAGCGTGTCCGGCCAGATCGAGAGCATCGACCGCGTGAACCGCGGTATCAAGGACATCCGCGACATGTACGAGAAGAGCGCCACCCAGAGCGCCCGCTACTGCGAGGAGACCGAACGTATGGCCCGCTACATGCAGCAGCTCAACAACGTCTACGAGAAGATGCTCACGGCAATGACCATCAACATGTACCGCCCCGGCATGACGCCTCCGGACATCGACGGCATGCCCGTAGGCAACGCGCAGACCAAAGTCACCCAGAACCAAGACTGACCGCAGACTGACCCATGGGAGCTAACAACAACCGTCTGTCGCCCCGTCAGAAGATGATCAACCTGATGTACATCGTTCTGACGGCCATGCTGGCGCTCAACGTCAGCAGCGACGTACTGGACGGATTCACTCAGGTGCAGGACGGTCTGAGGCGATCCAACGCCAACGTAGACCAGCGCAACAGCACCATCTACCGACAGCTGGAGGCCCTGACCGAGCAGAACCCGGACAAGGGCGCGCCCTGGCTCGCCAAAGCCGGCGACGTGCGCCTGGCAACCCGCGAAATCTACCTCTACGTCGACACCCTCAAGCAGGAAATCGTCGACAAGGCCGACGGCGACGGCGCCGACCCGGACCATATCCTCAACCGCGACGACCTCGAGAGCGCCGCCGTGGTCATGCTCAATCCCGCCAATCCCCGCGGCAGAATCCTGCGCGAGCGCATCGACGCCTACCGCGACTTCATGACGCAGCTCATCCCGGACACCACCCAGCGCAACAACATCGCCGAGGCTCTTAACACCAGCCAGGTAACGCGCCGCGGCACTCTTGCGCCGCAGCTCTGGGAGGAAAGCCGTTTCGACCAGCAGCCCGTCGTGGCCGCAATCACCCTGCTTTCCAAGCTGCAGAGCGACATTCTCTACGCCGAAGGCGAGGTCCTGAGCTCGCTCCTGAGCCAGGTCGACGCCGGAGACCTCCGCGTCAACGAACTCAGCGCCTACGTAATGCCGCAGAGCCGCCTGGTGATGCGCGGCGGCAAGTATTCCGCCAACATTGTCCTGGCAGCCGTCGACACCACACAGCGCCCCCGCGTATATATCGGCGGAACGCCGCTGGACAACGACCGCGGCCTGTATGAAATCGGCACCGGAAGCACCGGCACCTTCTCCTACGACGGCTACCTCGAGGTAACCAACGGCGACGGCACCGTGACGCGCCGCGATTTCTCCTCCTCCTACACCGTAATCGAGCCTATGGCGACAGTATCGGCCACGATGATGAACGTGCTCTACGCCGGCATCGACAACCCGGTGAGCATCTCCGTTCCGGGCGTGGCCATGGGCGACATATCCGCCTCTATGACCAACGGCAGCCTCGTCCGCAACGGCGACAGCTGGATCGCACGCCCCGAGCGCGTAGGCTCCGAGGCCGTGGTCACCGTGACGGCGAACATGGACGGCAACAACGTGACCATGGCCACGTCGAACTTCCGCGTGCGCCGTCTGCCCGACCCGACGCCCTTCATCGCCTACACCGACGCCAACGGCAACGCCGAGCACTACCGCGGCGGCCGTCCGATAGCCAAGGCCGTGCTCCTCAACGCCAACGTCCTCCAGGCCGCCATCGACGACGGACTCCTCGACACCCCCTTCCAGGTGCAGTCGTTCGAGACCGTGATGTTCGACTCGATGGGCAACGCCATCACCGACATCAGCTCCGGCGACGCCTTCTCGCCCGGCCAGAAGCAGAAAATCCAGCGACTCAGCCGCGGCAAGCGATTCTACATCTCCCGCATCAAGGCCAAAGGGCCGGACGGAACCGTCCGCGACCTCTCGCCGATGGAAGTTATCGTAAACTAAGCCAATACACCGCAACAATGAATATGCAATATCTTTTCCGCACCGCCGCGGCAGTCCTCCTTCTCGGGGGCTGCGCTCTCGGAGCGACCGCCCAGGACCAGCAGGGCGTGGTGCGCCGCACCGACCGCGATCGCCGCGACCGCAACACGTCGGCACCGGCCGTGACAGAGCGCATGCAGAACTTCTACGGCGAGTCCAACTCCTCCATCACGGACGCCGACCGCCAGTGGATGCGCGTAATCTACCGCTCCATCGACCTGGACAAGGACCAGAACGCCGCCCTCTACTTCCCGGAAGAACCTGTCGAAGGCCAGGAAAACCTTTTCCGCATAATTCTGCGGCTGGTGTCCAACGGCGACCTGGCGGCTTACGAGTACCTCGACGGCCGCGAAATCTTCACCGAGCAATATCAGGTCAAGGCGCGCGACGTGCTGGACCGCTTCCATATCCCCTATACCGAGGGCCGTGGGTCGACCGAGCGCCATCCGCGCTTCGAAATCGACGAGAACGACGTGCCTACCAACGAGGTGCTTTCCTACTTCGTAATCGAACGCTGGGAGTACGACACGCGCAACAACCGACTGCGCCCCTCTGTCGAGGCCATCTGCC
>USGZ01000104.1 GCA_900554265.1 uncultured Porphyromonadaceae bacterium | reverse complement strand
CGGGTTCGCCGTCGTGTTTGGGATCGTATTCGTAGTCCAGGGTCTCGCTGAGGTATTCCTCGTCGACCTTGAAAATCACCTCGGCACTTATGGCGCAAAGGTCGCAGGTGAGCATGTCGCCCAGGGCTATCATCTGGGTCCGGTCCGTGGCACTCTGCACATAAACGGGGCTGGAGATGCTCCAGGTCGGGTCATCCAGACCGTTTAGGCAGGCCACGGACATGATAGTGTTGCTGTTCTTGCCGTGATGGAGAACGGTCTCCAGGGGCACGTAGACCTCCTGCGAGAAGCGCAGTTTCATCAGGTCGCCGATCAGGCGCTCGAAGAGGCTTGATATGGCGGCGTTCTCATGCCAGAGATACTTCAGGACGTTGACCCATTCGTTGACGGGCACGCGGCGGATAATCTTGGCCACACTCTCGAAGAACTTGCTGCGGCGCAGGCCCTGGGTCTGGGCCGACATGTAGTTTGCCAGGTAGTTCTTGATGTCCAGGATATCGTCCTCGGTGAGATAGGTCTCGGCGATTTCGTTGCGCTTGGCGTACTCTTTGTATATGTTGTCGGAGATGGCGCGCAGTTCGTCGTCGGAGTAACTGGTGTAGTCGCGGATGTTGGCGTAGTAGCCGGAGGCGAGGATGCTCGCAAGCTGGCCCGGGCGAAGGAGCTTAACAATCACAGGATATGCGCTGCTGTAGCGCTGCGGATCGCGTTTGAAGCTGGTAAGGCGCGTAACCACGCCGGTAGCCTCGCGGTCGTCGCCGATAGGGTTGATTTCGTTGACGAAGCCCACGCCCTGGGGCATATCGTCGGACTTGATGCGGAAAGCCTTGTCAGTGCGGTTCAGAAGGGTGTTGATCTGATAGCTCTTGCCGGTCTGGCTCTCGCCGAAGGCGCCGATGGCGGGATTCTCCTTCATGGCGCTGAGCTGGCGCAGCAGGCGGCGGCGCCCGTCGATCATCTGGAAGAACGATTGTTCGTACTGTTCGGGCTTGTATTCCTTGAGCCACGCCAGACCTTCGTTGATGATTTGTATATCGTCGTTTATTATCATTGTCGTCGGAAATGGAGGATTGGTTTCAGATGGTCTTCATTGTCAGCGTACCTGGACGCTCAGTTCGAATTCGCCCTTGTCGAGCCAGTGCTGGCCGTCGTTGATGAGCGACTGGCCGATGAACTCTATCTGGTCCGGCGGAACCTGGTCGCCGTTCTGGTCTGTGATATCCTCGACGAAGAGTTTCTCCGGGTCGGACTGGAAGTCGCGGGAGATGTTCAGGTTGAGGACGCGGCGGCCGGAATTGTTATAGATGGCGTAGATGGGGCGCCCCTCGTAGTGGGGATGGTCGAACTGCTTGGTGCCCAGGAATGCCGGGAATACGGTGAGGGTAACGTTCTCGCTGTTGTGCGTCGGCGTCATCAGGGTGCTGCCCATGCGGTCGCCCTGATAGAGGCATACGTAGTTGTCGGTGCTGCCGAAGTACTTGGTCATCTCGGAGAACTGGATCACCATGCCGTTGAAGCCCTCGGTGGATGCCAGGTAGCCTACCATGGCGCCGACGGCGACAACGGACTTCTGGTCGCGGAAGAAGCCTTCGGGATCGGCGTGGGGGAACCATTGCCCTACGTGATACTCGTTGAGGCGCACAAGGCGGTCGGGAGTCACGGGCAGATACTTGACGAAGAGCTCGGTGATGGCGTCGATTGAGGTAGGACGGCCGGCCAGGACGATGATGTCGCAGTTGTGGGCGTAGAGCATCACCGATATCTGCTGGAGGAGCTTCTCCATGGTCGACTTGACGATGTTGGCCGTGGTCTCGGGCTCGTAGCGCCATTTGAGTTCCTCGAAGCGGAAGCCGAAATGGTCCGCGAAGTAGTCCATGATGAACTCGCTGGGCTTGATTGTGCTGAAGATTTCGTCGTAGGTGTAGACGCGCGTGGGGCGGTTCAGGTGCAGCTGTTCCATGAAGAACTGGGCCATCGGGTGCGATACCTGGGTGTTGAAGTCCACGCGGCAGCGGCGGTCGCGGTCGTCCATCATGGTGCTGTCGACGCCGAAGAAATTGCGCAGCAGGCCCGATACGAGGCGCGCCTTGATTTCCCTGGTCTCGCGGGCGTTGCCGGCGGCGGAACGCAGGTCGCTGACGATGCCGCGGTAGAAGGCGTGGCGCTGTACGGAGGGTATGGCGGCGATTTCGTCGATGCTCATGTTCTCGATGCGCTCGCTCAGGGCCGAATAGATGCTGCCCATGCCGGGGTCGCCGTTGAGCGGACCTTCGATCACGATGTTCTGGATGATGTTGCGCAGGATGTCGTCGCCGGCCACGTAGAAGCTGTCCCAGAAGATGGGTCGCGGGGTGAGGGTGCCCTCGTCGTTGCCGGAGCACTTGTAGGTGCAGACCATCACGTCGGTAGTGCCGGCGCCGATGTCGACGGAGGCCACGGTTATGGCCTTGTCGGTATATCCTTCCTTGACCAGCTCGGGGCGCACATGGCCCTTGAGGTCGAAGAACTCGCGCGCGCGTCCTTTATATCTCTCGGCGATTTCGGCGTAGAGGTAGACGAGCTGGCAGCAGGTGGCCTCGTCGTAAGTCCAGGTGGCGCTGTCCTCCTCGCCCATGCTGTCCTCGGGGCGTGCGGTGAGCTTCTCGACCTGCGGATAGACAACGATGTCCTTGAGCTTGCCGTCGGGATATACGGCCTTGAGAGCCTCGAAGGCATCGGTGGCGCACTGGCGCAGCTTTATCTGCTCGGCCTTGGGCATGGCCGTCGGGCAGGTAAGGATGAGGTTGCGGAGAATGCGCTTGCAGTTGATGTCGCCGTGCTTGCGGAACTCCTCTGAGTTGATCTGCATCAGAGCCTGCTGGAGGATTTCGACGATCACGAAGGTCATCAGCGAGGCGCGCGAATAGTGGGTATGGCCGTCGGTGGGCTCGGTGATGCTGTCGAAGTCGCGGATGAACTCGCCGGCGGCGTCGAACTGGTCGGAGAGGTTCTGGATATAGATGTTCTCGGCCTCGCGGATGTAGAGAGGATCGGAGTCTATCGTCAGGAAGGACCATTTCTGCTTGTACATGCGCGTGTCCCAGAGGTAGCGCTTGGGGCTGGAGTAGTTGGTGGTGCTGGCCCAGAGGCTCTCGTCCTGCACGGAGCGGTAGACGAGGTTCTTGGCCTCCTCGCCGACGCGTACCATCGAGGCATAGCGGAAGAGGTCCTCCTCGTCGGGGATGACGATGTCGTTGGCGAAGTCGGCCTGGCGGAACACCAGGCGCATGTCGAAGGGATTGTCGTAGGTCTTCGACGGGTCGGTCATGTCGCGCAGCGTAAGGGGCTCGGCCTTGGTGAAGTCGCCGTTCTCGAACAGCAGGCCGCAGGTGCGGGAGTTGCCGATGTCCAGCACCAGGTCGACGGGAATCTCGCGGTCCTCGGGGCAGCGGTGGAGCGTAACTTCGGGCGAAGCGCCTATCATGCGGATGAAGTTGATCAGATAGATGTACCAGCCCACGTAGCGGTAGGTCTTGCCGGCGGTGTCGAGGCCGAGGAGTTCGGCTATATAGTGGGCGAAGACGGTGAAGTCGCCCGTCGGAGCCATGAACTGCAGCAGACTCGACACCTGATTGCAGAGGGCGAACTCGATCTTGTCGATACCCTCGACGGGGAATGTCGGTCGGAAAATGGCCATCTCGTCGTTGCTCACCCGGGTATCGAAGGCCCAGATGAAGCGGTACACGTCGCTGCCGGCCATTTCGCCGGGACGCACGCGGTCGATGCGCACGCGGCACCAGGCGTAGGGTACGTCGGCGCTAACGCCGGTATGCATCTCGAACATAGGCATGGGGAGCCATTTGCCGAGCAGCAGTTCGAAAGCGGGCACGCGGACATGGACGTTCCTGGGGTCCGGGGTCTTGTACGATGCCGGCGAGTTGAAGGTGAAGAGTTTCTCCGAGTCGCCCGGCTCGACCTGGGTATAGAGCGAGGGGGTGACGTTGGACTTCATCACCTCGACGCCGCAGTCGTCCAGACGCGGGCGGCCGTCGGCGAGGGTATCGTAGACGCGGTCCTTGATTATCTCGTTGACCGGGATGAACTTGCCGATACCGGAATGATACGACAGGAGGTCGAAGAGCTGTTCGCCGGTTTCAGGATTCTTGATATTGCAGAAACTGTACTTCAGCGGTCGGCCGGAGGCCAGAGCGAGCTGCTGGGCCGGGTCGAACTCTATTTCAATGGTGTGGAACTGTATGCCGCTGTCGGCTATGAGATGTACCATATATTGTTTTGAACTGTGTTTCAGATATTATTACTTGCCCGCAGGCGTTTTTTCTTATTAAGGCATTGAAAAATTCGGTATCAGTGGACTTCGAGATCGGCGGCAACGCGCTGCCGGACCACCTCGTACATCATCACGCCGGCCGCTACGCTCACGTTGAGACTGCCCGTGCGGCCGAACATCGGTATGGCGGCGCGGAAGTCGGCCAGGGCGAGAATGTCCTCGCTTATGCCCGTGTCCTCGGCGCCCATCACGATGGCCACAGGGCCGGTATAGTCCGCCAGGGTGTAGTTGTCGCTGGATTTTTCGGTGGCGCAGACAATGCGGCAGCCGCTGTCCTTGAGGTAGCGGACGCCGGCGCGAAGACTGCGCTCGCGGCAGACGGGAATGTTCATCAGCGCGCCTGCGGAAGTCTTTACGGCATCGGCCCCTACCCCTACGCTGCCGCGCTCGGGAATGACTATGGCGTCGACGCCGCAGCACTCGGCCGTGCGGGCGATGGCGCCGAAATTGCGCACGTCGGTAATCCCGTCGAGAACCAGGATGAAGGGCACGGCACCGGCCTCGAACAGAGCCGGCATGAGGTTGCCGAGGCTATGGTAGGTCACGGCGGCCATGAAGGCCACTACGCCCTGATGGTTCTTGCGGGTGTACTTGTTCAGGCGCTCCACGGGAACGCGCTGCACTGGTATGCCGTACTCGCGGGCCAGGTGAACCAGGCGCACGGCAAGCTCGCCGTTGAGGTCTTTCTTCACCATAATCTTGTCGATGGTGCGTCCGGCCTCGATAGCCTCGATAACGGGATGGATTCCGAATATGAAGTCGCTCTGTTCCATTGTATTTTACATTTTAGACTGACGGACTGCCGCCTGCTTTATAAGCGCGTCGGCGGCGGCCAGGGCTGCGGAATCCGAAGCGTCGCCGCCGAGCATGAGTGCTATCTCGGCTATGCGTTCTTCGGGCGAGAGAAGCTGCACGCGGGTGGTCGTGGCGCTCTCGTCGTCTTCCTTATATACTTTGAAATGACGGCTGCCCATAGCTGCTACGCCGGGCAGATGCGTAATCGTTATTACCTGGATGGTGTTGCTGATGTCCTGCATCATGTCGGCCATACGGGCGGCGATGTCGCCGGACACGCCCGTGTCGACCTCGTCGAAGATGATGCTCGGCAGCTGCATGCGGCTGGCCACTATGCTCTTTACCGTAAGCATCAGGCGCGAGATTTCGCCTCCGGAAGCCGTGGCGCCTACAGGAGTCAGCGCCTGGTTCTTGTTGAAGGCGAACAGGAACTGAATCTGGTCGAAGCCCGAGGGGCCGAGTTTGCCGCGCGTAAGTGTTATCTCGCAGCGCAGGTTCGGCATGCCCAGGGTCGCGGCCTTGGCGCGCAATTCCTGCGAGAATGCGGCGGCGGTAGTGGCGCGCAGTTCGGAGAGGCGCTCGGCCAGTCCGACGGCGTTCTTCTTGGCGCGGCGCGCGGCGGCCTCGAGCTTGCCGAGTGTGGCGTCGCTGTCGTCCAGGGCCGCAAGCTGGGCGCCGAGGCGGTCGCGGATGACGATGAGTTCATCGGTGCTGGCGGCGTGGTGCTTGGACTCGAGGGAGTAAATCTGCCCCAGGCGCTCCTCTACCTCCAGCAGGCGGCCGGGGTCGGCGTCGAGCGAGAGGTCGTAGTCGGCCAGAGTGTCGGCGATATCGGCAATCTCGACGCGGGCGCTTTCGAGGCGCTCGGCCAGGATGTGGAAGTTGGTCTCGCCCTCGCCGGGGTCGCCGAGGGTCACGGCGAGGTTCTCCAGAGCGGCAACGGCGCGGTGCAGCTCGCCCAGGGCGTTGGAAGGCGAATCGGACAGCGGGTCGGCGGCCTGTCGTATCTTGCTCTTGATTTCGCTGAGGTTCGTAAGCAGCTCTCGTTCGCGCTCGAGGGCCTCGTCCTCGCCGGCAAGCAGGTTCATGCCGTCCAGCTGACTGAACTGGAATGATATGAACTCGGCGTCGGCACGGCTACGCAGAATCATCTCGCGCGTGTCCTTATATTCTTTAAGGGCCACCTTGTACTCGGCAAAGGCTTTGCCGTACTCCGCCAGTAGGTCGGCGGAACCTGCCAGGGTGTCGATGATGTCCAGCTGGTAGTCGGCGGAGGCCAGCAGCAGGTTCTGGTGCTGGGAATGGATGTCGACCAGATGGACGGCCACGTCGCGCAGCACGCCCAGGGTCACGGGCGTGTCGTTGACGAAGGCGCGGGAGCGGCCT
>USGZ01000103.1 GCA_900554265.1 uncultured Porphyromonadaceae bacterium | reverse complement strand
CGCGAAGGGGGCGGCTGCGCGAAGGGGGCAGCGCGCGAAGGGGACGGCTGCGCGCGAAGGGGACGGCTGCGCGCGAAGGGGGCGGCTGCGCGCGAAGGGGGCGGGGCTAAAATTAAGGCACCGGCGGCGCTCACGCGCTGGCCGGTGCCTTGGTTATTTATGTCTAATTTCTTTTTCTTGCGGTTTTTTGCCGGGATTTGCGAAATAAATTTCGCAAGCTTAAACAAAAAATTTTTTGCGGGCGGCCTTTCTTCCTCCTTTTTCTTTCCTTGCTTCCTTTTCTTTCCTCTTCCTTTTTTCCCTTCTTCTCTTTCTTCTCTTTTGTTCTTCTGTCTTTTATCGGGCGGCGTAGAATTCGAGGATGCGGTTTCGGAGGATGAGTTCGTACTTTGCGCGGACGGTTTCGGCGAGGGCGTTGGTGTAGTCGCTCTTGGCTTTTTCAAATTCGGTGGCGTTGGCGCGTCCGTTCTCGTATTTGACGGTCATGGCTTCGAAGGCCTGGCGGGTGTTTTCGAGGGCCACGGCGGTTGCGTCCTGCTGGCGATAGGCGGCGACGGCCTGAGTGTAGGCCTGCTGGATGGCTTTGTAGAGCTGCTGGCGGGATTCGTCGAGCTGGAGGCGCGCGCTTTCGAGGCCGACTTCGGCGCGTCGGATGCTGTTGCGGGTCGAGAAGGCGTCGAACAGGGGCACTGAGAGGCTGAAACCGATGCTCTGGCTGAAGTTATGGCGCATCTGGCTTCCGAAGCTTTCGTTCTGGAAACCACCGGTGCGGTAGTAGTTGGTTCCGATGCCGGCGTTGAAGCTCAGGGTAGGGATATAGCCTGTGCGGGCAACGCCGATGTTCTTCTCGGCGGCGCGTGCGCTGAGTTCGGCGGCGCGGAGGGAATGGTTATGGAGGAGGGCGTTGCGGTAGATGTCGTCGGCGTTCATCAGCGGGGGAATTATGCCGTCGACGGGCGCGATGGAGAAGTCGGCGTCGTCGGGGAGGTTGAGAATCTGGCTGAGGTCGAGAAGGGCCAGGATGCTGTCGTTGGCGCTGTTTACGGCGCTGAGCTCATCGGAGCTGAGGGTCGCGCGGGCCTGGTAGAGGTCAAGTTCGGGGAGTCGTCCGGCTTCGACAAGCTCGACGGTGCGCTCGAGGTCGCGGCGGGAGATTTCGACGCGTTCGCGGGCCACGGCGCAGAGTTCCGATGTGTAGAGAGCCTGGAGGTAGGCGGTGATTACATTGAGGCGGACGTCATCCTTGGCGGCCTCGGCGCTCTCGAGGGTCGCGGCCAGGGAGGCCTTGGCGTAGTTGAGCTGTCTGACGGCGCGGAGGCCCTGGAATATCGGCATCTGGACGCTGGCGCCGACGGAGAATGAGGAGGTGTTGCGGTTGGCGTAGGTATTGTCCATTGTCAGTGCGCGGCCGAAGCTGAAATTCTGCGAGGCGTAGCCGCTGGCCTGGGGCAGAAAGCCGCTGCGGGCATTGTCGACTTCGAGTCGGGCGCTGTTGACGTCGAGGGCGCGTGCGCGGACGTTGATGTTGTGCTCTATTGCATAGTCGACGCACTCGTCGAGAGTCCACTGGTGGGCTGAGGCGGAGAGGAGAACGAGAGAAGCCGCTGCCAGGGAAAGGAAACGCTTTAGGTTCATTGTTCGTAAGGCTTAGCGGTTGATTTTATTGCCGCGGAGGACTGCGGTGCTGTCGATGCCGGAGCGGATTTCGAGGTTAATACCGTCGCTGACGCCGGTGGTCACGGGGGTCCGGCGGTAGCTTGCGGGACTGGCGGTGCTGTCCTCGAGTATATAGACGAAGGTGCTGTCGCCGGCGAATTCGACCACGGACTCAGGGACCGCCAGGACGTCGGCGGCGCGGTTGAGGGCTACGGTTGCGTTTGCGCTGTAGCCGGAGCGTAGACCTTCGGAGCTCTCGAGGTTCAGGGCGGCCTTGATTTCGAAGGTGTTGGCGCCACCGGAATCGGTGCCCTTGGGGGATATGTATTCTATTACAGCCTCGGGATGGAAATCGGGCATTGCGCCTACGGAAATGTTCATCGGCATCCCTACGGCGAGCATGCCGACCTCGGTCTCGTCGACCTTGCCCTTGAAAATGAGCTTATTCATGTCGGCGATAGTGGCGATAGTGGTTCCGTCGTTCATGGTGTTGGCCTGGATGACGGATGAGCCTACCTTTACGGGGACATCGAGGATAAGGCCGGTAATGGTGGCGCGTACCTGGGTATTGCTTTCGGAGGCGTTGTAGCGGCTTACGCCGTTGCTGACAATCTGCAGGGCGTCCTCGGCGGAGAGGAGTTCCTCGCGGGCGCGGCTGTAGTCGCGCAGGGAAGTCTCGTAGTCCTCGCGGGCAATCACGCGGCGGCTGTAGAGGGTGCTGTCGCGGCGGTATTTGGCGGTGGCGTTATCCAGATCTATACGCGCTACCTCGAGGCGGTTCTGAGCCGAGGACAGGGAAGATGCGTCGGGTACGACCTGGATGCGGGCGATTATATCGCCGGCGTTGACCTGCTGACCGGCCTCGACGAGAATTTCCGAGACGATGCCGGAAATCTGGGGCTTGATTTCGATTTCGTCGCGGGGCTCGATCTTGCCTGTGAGGACGGTGGTGCGCTCGATGGTCTGAAGGGTCGGTCGTACGGTGGCGTAGGAGTCCTCGGGCGTCTGCGAGTTACGCCACAGGAAATAGAAGGTGCCCACGAACACGAGTGCCACAAGCACCCACAGGGCAATCCGGAAAAACTTTTTCATGTCTATGCAGTGTTATGATTTTACGATATGGTCTATTTGGCCTGAATGGCCTGAATGGGCTTGATTTTCATAGCCTTGATGGCGGGAAGAGTACCGGCGAGGCTGCCGAGGATGAGGAAAGTGAACACGATGCCGACGGCGCGGGAGAAGGAAATCTGGAAGCCTGCGGGCGGCAGGGGCGGAGCGGCCGTCAGCATGTCGGCCACGGCGAGGACGCCGACGGCGAAGCAAACACCGGCGGTGCCGGCCACGAGGGTCATCAGGACGCTCTCGCTGAGGACCTGCATTGTGATGTCGGCGGGCTTGGCGCCGATGGCGCGGCGGATGCCGAACTCGTTTGTGCGCTCCTTTACGATAATCCACATGATATTGCCTACGCCGATAACGCCTGCCATAAGCGAGCCGGCACCGACGAAAATAGCCAGGAGGGTGAGGCCTGTGAACATCATGCCGATCATGTCGAACATACGGCTTACGTCGACGAGATAGATTGCCTGGTCGTCGTCCGGGTGGAGGCTGTGGGCTTCGCCGAGCACGCGGCGGAATGCGGGCATGTTCTCGTCGGGCCTGTGACCGGGCGGAACTGTAAATACGAAGAACCCGATGTTCACGCCCTGGTTGAAGACCCCGCGCATAGTGCTTTCGGGGATGATAATGCTGTCGTCGACGCGTCCTCCGACAGAAGCTTCGCCAAGCTGGGCGCCGACGCCGACTACGGTGAAGTGGATGCCGCTGAGGCTTACGTCCTGCCCGATGGGCGACTGGCCGGGGAAGAGGCTGGAGGCGATGTTCTTGCCGAGGATTGCCACCTTGCGGACGTTGCTGTTGTCGCTGTTGTTGAGCAGGCGGCCTTCGGAGAGCTCGCAGGCCATTATGTTGAAATAGTCCGCCTCGACGCCGAGTGTGTTGGCGGAAATGGTCTTGTCGCCGCGGCTGGCGGTGGTGAAGGCGGAATTCATCACGGAGCTGTGCTCGAGATAAGGGGCCGCGCGTCGTATGGCGGCGATGTCCATGGTATTCATTGTCCATCCGGAGCCTTTGTTGAAGCCGCGGTAGGACATGCCGCGGGAGTTGGCGAATATGCCGCCCATGTTTGTGGCCATTCCGGTGAAATTGCGGTTCATGAGGCCCTCGAGTCCGTTGGAGCCGCCCCAGAGCATCGCCAGCATGGCGGTGCCCCAGAAGATGCCGAAGGCCGTGAGGAAGGTGCGGGTCTTGTTGCGGCCGAGGGTGGCGATTATTTCGCGCCAGTTGTCGGTGTCGAAAAAGCTGATTTTCATTTCATTCGTCGCGAAGCGCCTCCACAGGTTTAACTTTGATTGCCTTGCGGGCG
Organism: uncultured Porphyromonadaceae bacterium; assembly: GCA_900554265.1. Taxonomy (GTDB): domain Bacteria; phylum Bacteroidota; class Bacteroidia; order Bacteroidales; family Muribaculaceae; genus CAG-873. The sequence continues at coordinate 2,531 of USGZ01000103.1, read as the reverse complement.
GGGAAGTATCCGGCCAGGAATCCGGCCGCGATGAGGGCCAGGGTGACTTCCACGGCGATGGAAATATCTACCGTTGGATTCTCGAGGCCGGCCTCGGAGCCGACGGTGGCGTCGATAATCTGGAGAATCACCATGCCGGCGACGATACCGATATATCCGAAAATGGCCGTAATGGCAACGCTCTCGGCGAGGACCTGGGTCATGATGCTGCGGGGCTTGGCGCCGATTGCGCGCCGGATTCCGATTTCGTGGGTACGCTCGCGCACGGACACGAACATGATGTTGCTGACGCCGACGATGCCGGTAAGGAGTGTGAGCAGGCCGATGACCCATACGGCGATGCGGAGATAGTCGGCGGCGCTGGCGGTGCGGATGCTGTTGGAGAAGCGGTTCCATGTCCAGATGGCGTTGTCGTCCGAGGGGTCGAACTCGTGGCGCCGGGCCATAATGCCTATTGCGCGGCTTTCGAGGCTGTCGCCTTCCTCGGCGGTGCGGAGGTTCTGCAGCCTCAGAATCAGGGTGCCGGCCTTGTCGTCGTTGCCGGTAAGGCTCTTGTAGGTAGTGTAGGGGATGTAGCTCTGTGTTGACCAGTCGTGATTTATCACGCCGACCACGGTCCACGAGAGTCCCATGAAGCTTACAGTCTGCCCTGCGGCCTCTGCGTCGTCGAAAAGGCGGGCGGCGTCCTCCATGGAAAGGAGCATCACGCGTCGGTTTTCGGCCAGGTCGCGTTCGTTGAGCATGCGTCCTGCGAGGATTTTTATGCGGCTCATGTCCAAGGCTTCGGGATATGTGGCAGTGACTGAACTTGTGGTGCCGCGCGGCCCGACGACGCTGAGGCTGTCGATGCTGTGCTCATAGTAGTAGTCGGCGATTTCGCCGGGGTTCTCGCGTCCGATAGCGGGACCGTCGGACTCGCGGAGCTCGATGCTGCGGTTGACGGGGTAGCCGTGCCAGGGCTTTGTGGTCATTCCGGCGAACAGGCTCAGCTCGGAGCTTGTCGAGGCGTTGAGGTTGGCGTTGAAACTGTTGGTGACGCCGCGGGCGACGCCCAGGAGGATTATGAGCATGAATACGCCCCAGGCCACGGAGAAACCGGTGAGGAATGTGCGAACGCGGTTGCTGCGCAGGCTCTGCCTTATTTCGCGGAAGAGGTCAAACATTGGTTTCGGGAACGATTTCGCCGTCGGAGATGCGTATAATGCGCTTTGTGGCGGCACCGACGCCGGGGTCGTGGGTAACGATTACGATGGTCATTCCCTCGTCGTTGAGCTGGCGGAACACTTCCATCACTTCCTTGGACGTATGGGAATCCAGGGCGCCGGTGGGCTCGTCGGCGAGGATTATGCTCGGGCGCGTCACGAGGGCTCGTGCGATTGCCACTCGCTGCTTCTGGCCGCCTGAGAGCTCGCCGGGGAGATGGTGGGCGCGGTCGGCCAGGCCCATGCGCTCGAGCTGCTCCATTGCCAGGGCCAGGCGCTTGCGGCGGCCGACGCCCTGGTAGAAGAGCGGCAGGGCCACGTTCTCCAGCGCGTCCTTGTAGCCGATGAGGTTGAAGCTCTGGAACACGAAGCCTATAAGGCGGTTGCGGAGCTCGGCGCCTTTGTTCTCGCTGAGGTCGCGGATGGGTATGCCGTCGAGTACGTACTCGCCGGTGTCGTAGCTGTCCAGGATGCCGAGGATATTGAGGAGAGTTGATTTGCCGGAGCCGGAGGCGCCCATGATGGACACCAGCTCGCCTTTGCGGATTTCGAGGTTGATGTCCTTGAGCACGTGCAGGGGCACGACGCCGGGATAGGTCTTGTTTATGTTCGTCAGTTTTATCATCGCAATAATATGACGCACAAAGGCTGCGAAAATTACAGCCATTCCTTAAAAATTTCCGGATTCGCGGAGTTTTACCGGACGCAGAGGTCCATGTAGCGGCGTGCGACGGCCTCGGGGGAGAAGCGCAGGGTGCTCCGGCGCAGGAGCAGAGGGTCGACGGGGCGGCTCAGGCCGAGGCGGATGCCGGCGGCGAGGTCGGCGGTGTCGGCGTAGCGGGCCAGGTAGCCTGTGCGTCCTGTTTCGATGATGTCGGCCTGGCCTCCCTTGAGGAAGGACACCGGGAATGCACCGGAGGCCTGGCCCTCGATGAGGGTGCCGGGGAGGGTCTCGCGGTGCGAGGACGAGAGGACCACGGAGGCATGGGCGTAGATGTCGGCCAGGCGGTCGGGGTCGGCGACGGGGCCCAGGTGCGCGTGGGGCATGGCGAGGCCATCGAGGGCGCGGGGATCGCGCATGGCGCCGAAGAAAACGGCGCGGGCTTCGGACTCGGTGTCGGCGACGCGGTTGAGGGCGTCGACGGCCATGGGCAGGCCCTTGATGGGGTCGTCCAGGCGCGCGGCGCCCATAAGTATGATCTTACCCTCCGGGAGGCCGAGTTCCTGGCGGCTCCGGAGAGGGTCGAGGCGGAAGCGGTCGACGGGGAAAGCGTTGGGAATCACTTCGATGCGGCTGTCGGCGAGGAGGGCGCTGCGGCGGCACTCGTC
>USGZ01000102.1 GCA_900554265.1 uncultured Porphyromonadaceae bacterium | reverse complement strand
CACCGGCGGAAGAGTCTCCGGCCGAGGCGGTTCCGGCTCCGGCGGGAGATTCCCCGGCTGAGGCGGTTCCGGCTCCGGCGGGAGATTCCCCGGCTGAGGCGTTATAGTATAAGCGGCCGCCCGGCGGCTACACCGTTTCCCCATATGACTTTGTTTCGTTATCTTTGCAGACATGACTGAACATACACATACAACAATATCGGACTTCGACGATATCCGACCTTACAACGACAGCGAATTCCGCAGCAAACTGGAGAACCTGGTCAAGGAGCCGGGCTTCGAGCACGCCGTACGCTACGTGATGCCGGACGTCGACTATCCGGAATTCATCAGGAACCTGCTGAAAGTGCAGACGCAGTCGCAGTTCCAGACCGGAGTTATGGCTCCCTTCCTGGAGTTGCTCGTCGCCCGCACCACCGACGGTCTCTCCGTCGACGGCCTGGAGAACTACGAGCCCGGCAAGAGCTACACCTTCATCACCAACCACCGCGACATAGTCCTGGACGCCTCGTTCCTGAGCCTGTGCTTCATCCGCAACTCCCTGCCGCCCACGCAGGTGGCCATAGGCAACAATCTGCTCATCTACGACTGGATCACCGACCTGGTCAAGCTCAACGGCAGCTTCATCGTCAAGCGCGACACCGGCGTGCGCGAGGCCCTCGACGCCGCCAGGCACCTGTCGGCCTACATCCACTATACCGTATGCAAGCAGCACCAGTCGGTATGGATCGCCCAGCGCGAGGGCCGCGCCAAGGACTCCAACGACCGCACCCAGGACAGCGTGGTCAAGATGCTCAGCCTCGGCGGCGACGGCGACCCCAAGGACAGCCTGATGGAGCTGAATCTCATGCCGGTGGCCATCTCCTATGAGTTCGACCCCAACGACTACCTGAAGGTACGCGAATTCCTGCTGCGCCGGCGCGACCCGGACTATCACAAGACCCAGCGCGACGACCTGTTCAGCATGGAGACGGGTCTGCTGAGCCACAAGGGCCGCGTCCATTTCCGCCTCGGCCGCTGCATCAACGGCGAGCTGGCCAACGTCGAGCCGGACACGCGTCCCGTAATCGCCCGCAAGGCCTGCGAAATCATCGACCGCGCCATCCACTGCGGCTACCGTCTCTTCCCGTGCAACTACATAGCCTACGACGAAATCGAAGGCAAAAACACTTACTCGCAGCACTATACGAGCGAGGACGTGGCCAAGTTCGACAAATATATCGCCTCTCAGCTGGCAAAAATCAACGAGCCGGACATCACGGACGAGGAACGCACGTTCATGCGGCAGACCATGCTGTCCATGTACGCCAACCCCCTGCGCAACCAGCTCGAGGCACTCGACTGCAGCAAAGGTTTCTGACATGCGGCTTCCTCTGCTTCTCATATTGCCGATTTTCGTCCTCAACTGCCTGACGGACTGGTATATCTGCACGGCGGTGTGGCGCCGAGTGCATGATCATGCGAAATTCTGGCGGCGCACTGCTCTGTGGAGCTCGATCTTTTTCGCCCTTGTGCTCGTGGCCCTGATAGTATGGCCGAAAAAAAGCTCCGACGACGCTACGCTGCTGGGCGTGATGTGGACTCTGTACGCGCTTGCAAGCGTTTATCTGGCCAAAATCGTGTTCGTCATCTTCGACCTGCTGGCCAGGATTCCGCAGATTTTCCACCGCAAGCGTATCAGATGGCTGACATGGGCCGGCGCCGGGCTGGGCACGCTCGTTTTCTGCGTGATGGCCTGGGGACTGCTGGTAGAGCGCTACCGCATAGACGTCGAGGAACTTACCGTCGAGCGCGCCGACCTGCCCGCGGCCTTCGACGGGCTGCGAATCGTCCAGCTTTCGGATATCCACATCGGCTCCTACGGCAGCGACACGACATATATCGGCCGTGTAGTCGAGACAGTCAACAGCCTGCGGCCGGACATGATAGTCTTCACCGGCGACATCGTCAACCGCCATACCTCCGAACTGGAGCCTTTCGTCGGCACCCTGGCGCGCCTGGAAGCCCCTATGGGCGTCTACTCCATCCTCGGCAACCACGACTACGGCGACTACTACCAGTGGCCGACGCCCGGCGACAAGGTCGAGAACATGGCCCAGATGTACTACCTGCAGCAGCAGGCCGGCTGGCGCATGCTAAACAACACCACCGAGACTTTCTACCGCGGTACGGACTCGCTGATGCTCATAGGCGTGGAGAATATCTCCGACCCGCCCTTCCCCACCTACGGCAGCCTCGACGACGCCTACCCCTACGACCTCGACGACACGGCCTTCAAGATTCTGCTCTCGCACAATCCGACGCACTGGGTCAACGACATAGCCTACGCCCCGGACAAGAACATAGCCCTGACTCTTTCGGGCCACACGCACGCGATGCAGTTCGAGCTCTTCGGCTGGTCGCCTTCGAAGTACGTCTATCCGACCTGGAAAGGCCTCTACGCCGACTCGGACAGCATCCACCTGCTTTACGTCAACACGGGCATTGGGGAAGTGGGAATTCCGGCGAGAATAGGCGCCACCCCGGAAATAACAGTCTTCACGCTAAAAAAACGCTGAACGACGCGATGATTACCGCTCTTGTCTGTCTTGGCTCCAACGCCCCCCGGAAAAGCGCCGCCGTAGCCGAAGCTTTCGCCTTCGTGGCGCGGCTTGGCACGGTAGCCTCGGATTCAGGAGATTTTCTGTCGGCGCCGGAACAGACTCCTGCGGACGCGGCGCCTTACCTTAACCGCATCGTGGCATTGGAATGCGGTCTGCCTCTGGAGGAGCTGCACGCCATTACCAAAGGCTACGAAACCGCCGTCCGCGGCTCCTATACCGGCGAGGGAGTGGCCGTCGACATCGACATAGTCTATTATTCCGGCAGGTGTCTGCGGCCGCGCGACGCCGCCTCGGACTACTTCCTGCGCGGCCTCGAACTGGCAAAAATTACCGCGGCCGCCCCTCTGACCGCAAACCTATAACCTACAGATTTATGGCCTCCGCTAAGAAATTCTCTCCGCGCGACTTCTACAAGCGCCACCGCATCATCAGCACAATCATCCTGATTTGCGCGGCAACGATGATTCTCCTCTGGGGTGCGATGATATTCCTGGATTTCTGGACAATGCACGGCGAAACGTCCGTAGTCCCTGAAATAAAGAACCTAAGTTATGCCGAGGCAGAACGGACCTTGAGAGCCAACAACCTCGGCATCGAAATCAGCGACTCCGTCTACGACCGCGCAATGCCTCCGGGAACTATCATCGAATCGTGGCCCAAGGCTGGTGCCGTGGTCAAGAAAGGGCGCCAGGTCTACGTCACTCTCACGGCCTTCTCGCCCAAGCAGGTGACGGTATCGATGCCCCTTGCCGGCAACGTATCCTCGCGTCAGGCCATCAGCTACCTGCGCGGTATCGGCATCACCGACATCCGGCTGGAATCGGTTCCGAGCGAGTTCCCGGACCTGGTGATGGGCGCCCGCTACGGCGATACGCCTATTGTCGTCGGAACGGTCATGCCCGTGACCTCGACGGTTACGCTTCAGGTCGGCTCCGGGCCGGTCAGCGAGGAGGAGGTATCCGATTCGCTGGCGCTCGAAGATGCCGAGGTCATCGGGGAAACAAGCAGTCCGACTTTCTGACAACAGCAGACGATGGGCGATTTCACCATAGTTCCGGAGGACGAACTCGATGATGTACGCGACTCCTCGATAGACGTCGACGGGCGCGAGCTTTACGAGCATTTCCGCTTCGTGGCGGACAAGGGGCAGGCGCTACTGCGCGTCGACAAGTTCCTTGTCGAGCGGCTGCAGAAATCGTCGCGCAACCGCGTCCAGCAGGCCGCCGAAGCCGGCTGCATCCTGGTCAACGGCAAGCCGGTCAAGAGCAACTACCGCGTCAAGCCGCTGGACGTGGTGCAGGTGGTGATGGACCGCCCGCGCTACGAATTCGAGATTATCGCCCAGGACATTCCGCTGGACATAATCTACGAGGACAGTGCGGTGCTGGTGGTCAACAAACCCGCGGGGCTTGTCGTACACCCCGGTCACGGCAACTACGACGGCACGCTGGTCAACGCCCTGGCCTGGCATTTCCGCAACAATCCGGACTACGACGTCAACGATCCGCGCCTGGGCCTGGTCCACCGTATCGACAAGGATACTTCCGGGCTACTCGTGGTGGCCAAGACTCCCGATGCCAAGACGGACCTGGGACGCCAGTTCTTCAACAAGACCACCAAGCGCGAGTATGTTGCCATGGTCTGGGGACGACCCGACCCTGCGGCCGGAACCGTGGCCACCAACATCGGCCGCTCGCCAAAGGACCGCCTGATTATGACTACCTTCCCGCTCGACGGGCCTGAAGGCAAGCGGGCCGTGACCCATTACGAGACTATCGAGGACTTCGGCTATGTGTCGCTGGTGAAGTGCGTGCTCGAGACCGGACGCACGCATCAGATTCGCGTGCATATGCGCTCGCTGGGGCATCCGCTGTTCAACGACGCGCGATATGGCGGCGACAAGGTGCTGCGCGGGGTGCCGTCCGCTTCGTATCAGGCTTTTGTCAGCAATACTTTCGCCGTTTGCCCCAGGCAGGCCCTGCACGCGCGCACACTCGGATTCGTGCATCCCGAGACGGGTAAGGAAATGTTCTTCACCTCTGAAATACCCGTGGACATGAGCGCACTGATTGAACGATGGCGCACCTACGCCGCCGGCTCCGCAAGAAAATAAAGCGCTATGGAAGAGAAGGGTTTCGGCGACTATACTTTCGGGCTCATCGGCTATCCACTGGAGCACAGCTTTTCGCAGCGCTTCTTCACTGAGCTTTTCGCCGCCGACGGCTCGGGCCGCTCATATGGCAATTTTCCCCTTCCGCAGCTTACTCCGCAGGCACTGTACTCCGTGCTCCTTCTGAATCCCAATCTTCGGGGCTTCAACGTGACTTCGCCATACAAACGGCAGATTATCGATTTTTTAGACAGCGTCTCGCCTGAGGCCAGGGCAGTCGATGCCGTCAATACTGTGGTGGTTCGACGCGACGCGACCGGACGTATACTCGGGCTTGACGGTTTCAATACGGATATACCCGGCTTCGTCGGAGCCATTCAGCCTCTGCTTAGGGCTGACGACCGTAAGGCGCTCGTTCTCGGCACAGGCGGGGCGTCCGATGCCGCCGTCGAAGGACTCAGGCCGCTGGGAATCGAGGCGCAGAAGGTTTCGCGGCGCAAGGCTGTCGGGGTCCTGACTTACGAGGAACTGACGCCTGAAATAGTCGCGGACCATTCTGTCATAGTCAATGCTACTCCGGCGGGCATGTATCCTGACGTCGACGCATGTCCGCCTTTCCCGGTCGAGACGCTCGGGCCCGAACATCTCTGCTTCGACATGATCTACAATCCGCCGCAGACGGTCTTCCTCCGCGAGGCACAGAGACGGGGCACGCGGACTTCCAACGGCCTGGCGATGCTCCACGGCCAGGCGCTGGAAGCTCTCAAAATCTGGGAAAGCCATTAAGCCAAGCCTATGAAAACCGGCGAGATAAGAGACTACGTTGTCCGCTGGTTATCACTGCGCCCGGCTCTGATTCTTCTTACCGGAATCGTCGGAGCCATTCTTATCGCCGATACAGGCATCGGCATTGCCCTTCTTATCGCTGCATGCGGCACCCTGGCATTGCTCTCATGCTTCATCAAGGGCCGGGGCTGGAAGTACCTTGCCTTCGGGGCGCTCGCGGGGGTCTGCGCTTTCTCAATAGCAAACCCTCAGCCGCTCCCGGGTGATTATTACTACCGGGAGAGCACCTATGCCGGCATTGCCCTGAGCTGTTCGCAGGGCAGGAACTCATCGTCGGAGATTGTCGAAGTCACCGATTCCCTCGGGCGCCGGTTCCGCTGCAGGGTATCGGTCATGTCGGCCGACCCCGTCATAGCTCCAGGCGATACGGTCGTTTTCCGCGCGACACTTCAGCCGGCGACAGACCCCGACGCCGTTCCCGGCCTTCAAGCCTATCCGTTCGGGGATAAAGCCGACCGCATTTCCGCCCGCGCCACCGTTTCTCACCACGGAATCAAGGTGCTTGGACACTCGGACGCATTGCGCTTCCGACCTGCATCATGGGCCCGTGCTCTACGCGAAAAAATCGACTCTTCGCCCCTTTCCGACAATGCCGCAGGTCTGCTTTCGGCGTCGCTGTTAGGGTCCTCCGGAGGCACTCCCGACGCGCAGGAGGCATTCCGCGCCGCAGGGCTGGCGCATCTTCTATGCGTCAGCGGATTCCATGTAGCCTTAATCGCGGGGATACTTGCCTTTTTCCTCCTTCCCATGCGCCTATGGACCTGGGGCTCGCGCAGACGCTACTTCTTCATCATTCCGTTCAGCTGGCTGTTCGTGCTGCTCACGGGCTCAAATGCGCCTGCTGTGCGCGCGGGAGTCATGCTGACGGTATATCTTGTCGCCAAGGGTATTGAACGCGACCAGAGCACCGTAAATTCGCTTGCGCTGGCGGCTGCGGCGATTCTCCTCTTCAATCCTTTCAGCCTCTATTCGGTCAGCTTTCAGCTATCGGTCATGGCAGTGACGGGTCTGATTGGCTTTGCCGAAGCCCTGACGCCCGCATACAGGCGCGGACGCTGGCTGAGGCTCGCGGTCGGGGTCGCCGC
>USGZ01000101.1 GCA_900554265.1 uncultured Porphyromonadaceae bacterium | reverse complement strand
GTGCCAGGTTCACTCCTGTTCCTCCTTGTCCGGATTGTATGGCTGCGACGGGTCCAGCAGGGTGAATCCCGCGGCGGCCAGGTCGGTCCAGAAGCCGGGATATGATTTCGAGGCGCAGTCGGCGCCGCGGATTACCATGCCGGGCAGGAATACCGAGACGGCCGCCAGGGCCATGGCGATGCGGTGGTCGCGGTGCGAGTCGAATACCGGCAGCTCGCGCACGGGCATGCGGCGCCCGTCCCAGCTGAGGACGTTGTCGTAGTTCTCTATGCTCAGTGGGCAGCCGATGCGGGCCATCTCCTCGCAGAGGGCCTCCAGCCGGTCGCTTTCCTTATGGCGCAACGCGGCCACTCCGCTCAGACGGAAGGGTACACCGATGAGGCAGCAGGCCACCACCAGCGCAGGCACCATGTCCGGCGTATTCTCGACGTCGGCCTCCAGCGAGCTGAACACCTCGGGCGAGGCGGAGATTTCGGCGCCTTCGTCGGTGAATTCGGTCGTGGCGCCCAGGCGCTCGAAGAGCCCGACGGCGGCGCGGTCGCCCTGCAGGGAGTCGCCGCGCAGCCCGGGAAGAGTCACCCATCCGGCGGAAACGGCGGCGATTTCGTACCAGAATGCGGCGGCGCTCCAGTCCGGCTCGATGTTTCCTGCGGATCGGCTGTAGGTGCCGCTGCCGGCGGTAATGCCCTCGGCGTCGGCTTGGGCCGCTACGCCGCGGCGGCTCATCATGGCGGCGGTGAGCCGCACATAGGGCGCCGAGACGGCGGGGGTGCTGTATTTTATTGTAAGGGGAGCGGCCATGAGCGGCGCGGTGAGCATAAGCGCGGTGGCGAACTGAGAGCTCAGCGACGCGTCCAGCTCGACGGTGCCTCCGGCCAGGCGGCGTCCGGTGATTTCCAGAGGCGCGCGGCCTTCGCCGACGGCGTAGCTTATTTCGGCGCCGAGGGCGCGCAGGGCGTCGACGAGCGGCCCGACCGGACGTTTGCGCAGACTGTCGCTGCCCGTCAGGCGGCAGCGGCATCCCTCGCTGGCGGCGTATAGGGCCATGAGCATGCGCAGGGCCGTGCCGGAATCGCCGACGTCGACGGTGCGGCCGTCGGTAGGGATGCCCTGGCAAAGAATCTCGCGCAGAGTGGCGATGTCGTCGCAGTCGCCGAGTGCCGAAGTGTCGCTCAGTCCTGCGGCCCCGGAGCCTATGAAGTCCATGATCAGCGTTCGGGCGCCGATGCTCTTGCTCGGCGGGAGCTGGACGCTTGTCTCCAGTATTTCTTCGGGAGGAAATATGCGGTAATCCATTGTCCGGAATTTATTTGCAGTGGCAGTTTGTGCATACGGCGGCGCGGAGGCTCTCGAGGGCATGCGCCAGTACGCAGCGCGGAGTGCCGACGTTGAGGCGCGCGAAACCGGCGCCCTGGCTGCCGAACATGGTGCCGTCGTTGAGCGCCAGGTGGGCCTTGTCCAGCAGCAGGTCCATGATTTCCTGCTGGCAGAGTTTCAGGCCGCGGAAGTCCAGCCAGAGCAGGAAGGAGGCCTGCGGGCGGATTATCCTGACTTCGGGGATGTTGCGGCGGCAGTAGTCGATGGTGAAGTCGATGTTCGCCTGCACGTATTCGAGCATCTGGTCAAGCCAGGCCTCGCCGTTGTTGTAGGCGGCTTCGGCTCCGATGGCGGAGAACATTACGGGCGAGTTGAACTCGTTGGCCTCCAGCCAGCTGTAGAAGCCCTTGCGGATTTCGGGGTTCTTGACCACCATCCAGGAGCTTACCAGACCGGGGATGTTGAAGGTCTTCGACGGCGCGCCGAGCATAACTCCGACGGCCTTGGCGTCGTCGCCGGCGCAGAGGAAGGGTATATGGCGCCGTCCCTCGAGCATCAGGTCGCCGTGGATTTCGTCGCTGACCACGATTACGCCGTTGCGGCGGCAGATGGCGGCCAGGCGTGCCAGGGTTTCGGTATCCCACTGGATGCCTATGGGGTTGTGCGGGTTGCAGAGTATCAGCAGCTTGGGCTTCTCGGCCTCGCAGAGGGCTTCCAGGCCTTCGAGGTTCATGGCGTACTTCTCGCCGTCGAACTTCAGCGGATTCTCAAGCACGCGGCGCTTGTTGCCTTCGGTCACGGTGCGGAAGGGGGTGTAGACCGGCGGCATGATGACCACGCCGTCGCCCTCGCGGGTGAAGTAGTTTACGGCCAGGGCTATGCCCTTCACGACGCCGGGCACGAACGAGAGTTCCTCCTTCGAGGTGCGGAAACCGTGGCGGCGCAGGTTCCAGTCGATTATCGAGTTCCAGTAGCCGTCCGAGGCTTCGGAATATCCCAGTACGGGATGGCTCAGGCGCCGGGTCAGCGCGGCGGTGATTTCGGGACATACGGCGAAGTCGAGGTCGGCGATCCAGAGGGGAGTGAGGTCGTGGCGCCCGAAAACGCGGTCCAGCCCCTCGATTTTTACAGCCGAGGTGCCGTGGCGGTCGATTATGCAGTCGAAGTTGTATTTAGTCATGGCAGAGAGTATGTCTGAAGCTTGAGTAGCCCTGCGGGGAATCGAACCCCGATCTAAAGTTTAGGAAACTTCCGTTCTATCCGTTGAACTACAAGGCTGGGCCTGGTGTGGCTTGGAATTCGGGTGCAAGTTACTAAAAAAGCCCGGAATAAAAAAATTCAGACATACTCCCGGGTGGGGAGGGATGCGTTTAAAAAAAGAATGAGAAACGAAATCCGAAGATTAGCATTTCTCATTCTCCTCTCTCCTCTTGCGGTGCGGACGGGACTCGAACCCGCGACCTCCGGCGTGACAGGCCGGCATTCTAACCAGCTGAACTACCGCACCAACTCTTTGAGAGGCATTAGCTCTTTCGCTTTTGCGGTGCAAAGTTAAAACCGAATTTTCATTCACGCAAATATTTCGGCAAAAAAATTCGCTGAATTTTTAAAATATACCTTTCTGGATAATAAATTGGCATTTATGGGCGGCTTTGCCGCGGTTCTTTATGCGCTGTGCCCGTCGGGGCATGCTAATCCAGCTCGCTCAGCACGGCCAGGCTTTTCAGCTCGGACAAGGTGCCCAGGTGGATGGAGTAGTACTGAAGCATCCGCGCGAGGATTTCCCTCCGCTCGCCGCGGGAGAAACGAAGTCTGTGCATATTATTAAAGTTCGCGCGCGCGAGGATGCGGAGCACCGGAGTCTGAGGGGCGTCGATATAGTCCGTATGCAGTGGTCGCGAGGGGCGGCAGCAGCCTTCGCGCAGGTCGAACACGGCGCCGGGACTCAGCCCGTCGAGGTTCGGCGCTATGCCGGCGAAGCGGCACAGCCCGTAGAGGAAAACCAGGTGGAAGTTTGCGCAAGCGCGCGCGTCCTGTGTGCGGGCGAGCGTGCGCATGCTGTCGAAAAGATAATCGCTGAGTATTTCCTCGGGCGCCGTGCGTGTAAGCAGTCGGTCCAGCACCTCGGCAAGGAAGGTGGCCTGCATCGTGCGCCAGATGTCGCGGGGCGCCAGCGCCGGGCTGCCCGCCATGGGGCTGAAGTCGCGCAGCGAGAGGATTTCGTGGCCCGGCTTGATTTCGCTGCGGCCCTCGAAGAGCCCTAAGGGCGAACTCAGCGCGCGCCGGCGCCGGCTCTCGCGGCTGCCGCCTGCGGGGAAGGCGAAGGTCACGCGCCCGGCCTCGCGGCTCCAGGCCGTGACCAGCGACTTGCTGTCCGAAATCGCTACCGTGCGAAGCGCTATGCAGTGGAGAGTCTGGTTCATTGATTGTATGCTTTACTCAAATAACGGAGCGGTGGCGGCGGAAGTGCATGCTTATTGTGAAAAAATATTAAATAAACGGCTCTCGTAGCTCTCTTGCCTTGCCGCGTGCCGAAAAGTCCGTATATTTGCACTCGCAAAAGTCCGAGGCCCATTCGTCTATCGGTTAGGACGCGAGATTTTCATTCTCGAAAGAGCAGTTCGATTCTGCTATGGGCTACTAAATAACAACAGATTAAAGACATTTTTTGCATTCACATGGCAAATCACCAATCCTCCAAAAAGCGTATCCGCCAGACTGAAAGCCGCCGTCTGCGCAACCGCTACTATGCCAAGACAGCCCGCAACGCCGTTCGTAAGCTGCGCAAGCTCGTTTCCAAGGAAGAAGCACTCGCTCTCTACCCCAAGGTAGTTGCTATGCTCGACCGCCTCGCTTCCAAGAACACCATCTCGAAGAACAAGGCTTCCAACCTGAAGAGCAAACTGGCACGTCACATCGCCAAGCTGGCTGCCTGAGAGCCTAAGCATACAGTCCGCCAAGTGAAAGCTGCGGATTGATTTTGGCCCATTCGTCTATCGGTTAGGACGCGAGATTTTCATTCTCGAAAGAGCAGTTCGATTCTGCTATGGGCTACAGACGCCGATTCCCCCTCGCCGGGGAGTCGGCGTTTTTGCGCGCCGTCAGGCGCCGCTCGCCCTAAAATAGCTAGAATAGCTACTTTAGCTAAGATAGCTAAGCAAGCAACCCGGGGCGGAGAGGCTGCGCCTCGCACGCCAAAAGATTAAAAACGGAGCGTCTCACGACGTCCCGTTTCTAATACACAATTATCTATAAAACAACTATTTTTCAAGTACGGTAGTCCCGAACGACGCTGCACAAAAAATGCGCAGACATCTCGGCGCGAGGCCTGGGACGGTGAGCGCAGTCATCGAGCGTAATAATGTATTTTAGGGCAAAGCCCGGAACAATCTTTTCCGCCTAAGCGAAAATACTCGACTCTGGTCACGTTTTCGCCGCAAAATTAGTAAATCCGCGCCACACGTAGTTATAAAAAGTGTTAAATTTAACGTTTGCCGCGAATTTTGTTGCATTCATTAAGCAAACCGCGATGTCGACTTGTTAGGATTGCATGGACAGTCCTTCTATCATCCCGTCCCACGACATAGCATCGTGGCTTCTGCGCCATATCGACGGCGTTCTCGATTCTCTCGGTCTGCATCATTATCAGACTGTGGAGGAAGTTATCTATCTCGTAGTCATAAGTCTTGCCGCTTTCGGCATCGCCTGGGTCATCAAACGCCTGATTTACGTAGTGCTGCGTAAAATCGTGCGTATGCGCAACGGCGTTTTCGGGCGCGAGCTGCTCGAATGGCATACTCTGTCGAAAGTCTGTCAGATAATTCCGCCGCTCATCCTGTTCGCCATGGTGCCTTTCGCTTTCGAGGGAACGCATCCAATGCGCACATGGATTTTCAGGATAGTCGGTATCTACAGCATGTGCGCTTTCGGTTATGCGATTTGCGCTATTTTCACCTTTGTCTATAATCACTACAATATCCACAACAATAAGAAAAACCTTCCGCTGAAGGGTCTGCTGAATGTGGCCAAGGGTATCATCTGGATAGTTATAGGCATCTGTGCAGTCGCCACGCTCGTCGGCAAGTCGCCGGCCTACCTGCTCACTGGTCTTACAGCCTTCGCCGCAGCCCTGATGCTGGTGTTCAAGGACACGATTCTCGGCTTCGTGGCAGGAATCCAGATGAACGAGAACGATATGATTCATGTCGGCGACTGGATTATAGTGCCGGGGACGCCGGCAAACGGCGTAGTCACGGACATGAGTCTCAGTGCCGTCAAAATCATGAATTTCGACAATACTACAGTTACCGTTCCTCCCTATACACTGATTTCCACCTCTTTTCAGAACTACCGCAGCATGAGCCTCGGAGGAGCCCGGCGAATCATGCGCAATCTCCTGATAGACCTGACGACCATCAAGCGCCTGACGCCGGCCGATGTCGACCGCATGGCTGCGCCCTTCCCCGAGCTGCAGAAGTTCGTGGCCACGCTGCGGGCCGACAAGGCCACGGAGATGAATCAGCCTGGCCTGACGCCGATTAACGGCACCATCGAGACCAATCTGGGCCTTTTCCGCGCATACGTCTGCCTGTATCTCTATAATAATCCCAACATCACCCGCAGCCAGCAGATGATTGTCAATCTGAGCGATACCAATTCCAACGGCGCCCTGCTGCAGATTTACTGCTTCGCCAATACTTCCGAATGGGATTCCTTCGAGGCTATCCAGAGCGACGTACTCGAGCATGTGATTACCGCCGTAGACAATTTCGACCTGGCCATCTACACAACCGGCAGCCTCGACGTCGATCTGCGGCAGGAACCGGCGCAAGGCGCCGACGCCTCTGCCGCCATCAAAGCTGCGCCGGCACCGGACGAGCCGGTTCCGGACAAAAACTACTGAGAGTTTGAGGTGGCAGGCTTTAGATTTTAGGTCTTAGGTTTTGGATTTTAGGACGGCTTGCGGCAGGCGCTTGCCATATAGGACTTTGGTGCGCGTACTTTGCACTTTTTAACGACAGATGTTCTGTTTTCGACCAATTTTGTGGCCGTTTGGCGAAATGCGGGAAGCTAAAAAATTCATAACTTTGCAACGATTTTACGGGCGTATTATACCCGCGAATTTGACCCGTTCATAACAAACACGAAGAAACACAATAGTAATAATATGAATACCAAAGTCTTAACGCTGGCAACCCTGACCGCAGCCCTTGGCCTCGGGGTCGGCCTGCTGAGCTCCTGCGGCGGCAATAATCAGGCTGCCATGCCCACCTCCGCCCCGGAAATCGCTGTAATGACCGTGGAACCCTCGGATGTTGATTTCCAGA
>USGZ01000100.1 GCA_900554265.1 uncultured Porphyromonadaceae bacterium | reverse complement strand
CCCGCCGCGTAGTACTCTGGTTGAGGTCCTCGAGGGTCACGGCTTCCGTCTTCACGGAGGTGAAATGCGCGGGCAGACGTCCGCTTTGCGTATAGACGCGCACACTGTCCGTACTCAGGCGCGGACGCCCCGCAAGAGCCGAGCGAGGGCCGGCGGAAACATGGATTTCGCTGAGCGACACCGGCGCCCAGAAGCCCGGATGGGTTGTAAAGGGAATGGAGATGGAGTCCGGATAGAGGACGCCGGCCTGCGTCGACCCCGTAGCGCTGCGCACAAGGGCCTTGAGTTCGGCGTTGGACACGAACATACGATTGCCGTCGCGGTAGGCGCGGAAGTCGATGTTCAGGGTCGGCACCTTGCCCAGGCCTATCCTGAGACGCTGCGCCCCGGCGGTCCGGAGGCTCACCATCATGTTTTCGGGTCCGTGCGACAGAAGCGTCACCGAGTCCGGCAGGTGGCTTATCTGGACAGGCATGCGCACGTCCGCCTGCTCCTCCTGGTTGAGCGAGAGAACGCTCCACAGGATGAAGGAAATAGCCAGGAAAAGCAGAAACATAAGCACGTCGCGCCGGCGGCTCAGGGGTAGAGCCGACAGGACGCGACGTAACTTATCGTTCATAGCGCTGATTGCGGTTGCGCCGGGAGCGCGGGATTATTTCTTTTCTTCCTGTGCGGCGTTGGCGTCCTCGGTATTTGCGTAGACGCTGTTCTTGTCGACTCGGATGGTCACGCCGCTGGCGATTTCAACCAGGAAATAATTTGCCTGGACGTCCTTGACGGTACCCATGATACCGCCGGCGGTAACGATTTTGCTGCCCTTGTCGAGTTTCTCGCGCATTTTCTGGATTTCCTTCTGACGCTTCTGCTGGGGGCGGATCATGAAGAAATAGAACACGGCGAAAATGCCGACAATCATCAGGATGCTGCCCCACTCGAAACCGGGGGTTGCTGCGGCGTCGGAAGCTGCGCCTGCGGCCTGGGTTGCGGCGGCGCCTGCGGCTTCGGCCTGGCAAAGGATGCTGAACATAATTATTCGTTTATTAGGTAAGTATTTCTATTCTTAGAGTTTGTCGATTATTTTCTCCTGCTGGAGGTATTGGGCCACGGACGAAAGGATGCCGTTGATGAACTGGCCGCTACGGGGAGTGCTGTAGTCGTTGGCAATCTCGATGTACTCGTTCATGGTCACAGGGATAGGTATCGAGGGGAAGTTGATGATTTCGGCGATGGCGGTCATCATAACCACAATATCCATGAATGCGAGTCGCTCGGTGTCCCACACGGCCGGATTGATGAAGCGGTCGATGTAAGAGCGGTACTCCTCCCGGTTGCCTACCACCAGCTCGAAGAGCTCGGCGCCGAAGCGCTCGTCGGCCTCGTTCATGAACATGGGCAGCAGGTCGACCTTGCCGTAGTGGGCCGGGATGTCGGCTTCGTTTTCTTCGGGAGCGTCGGCCTCGTCGTCGGAGGCGGCTTTGGAGTCGGCGTAGCTGCGTCGGATGGTCTTGAGGGCGAAAGTGCTCATTATGGCCATGTCGTCGTTCCAGTATACGCTCTGTGTCTCCAGGGCCTCGGCCAGTTCGTCGGATGGGAAGACTATAGTCCTGAGGGCGTCGCGCCAGAATGCGGCGTCCGTAGCGTAGTCGCCCGGTTCGGAGGCAAGATAGTCCGCGTACAGCTGCGAGCCGAGGATGGAATCGAGCATACGGCCGGCGGCGCTGTCGAAGTCGCGCCACTGGGCCGGGTCGGCGTCCGGATTCTCCTCTATATATTCCGCCAGAGGCCTGCATGAGCGAAGGGCGGCCACGAAAAGATTGTCCGTCAGCCTCATGTTGGGGTTGAGGTCTTCCTCGGTCGGGCGGTACTTCTGCCTGTTGCGCTCCAGGCGCTGGTTGTGGATGTCAGTTATGGCGACAGGCAGCACAAGCAGGGCATGGTAGAGGTCGTAGGCCTTGCGGAGACTCAGGTCGAGGTCCTCGCGGGCCTTGGAATAGGACGCGCGGGTATCGTCGAATCCGGTAAGGGTCTGGACGAGCATATTGACGCCGTTGTCGAAGCCAAGGTGGCTGAACATCTCGTCGCGGCGAAGCACGCGTTCTACGGTCTTGCTCTTGCGGAAGATGTCCGTAAGCACGAAGTTCCAGAAAGCCACGTCGTCGCTCATCCTGAGCTTGCGCTTGCGCTTGTAATCGCGGTAGGCAGGAGTAGCGGCGAGGCCTTCGGCAATGTCCTTGAGACTGCTGTCGAACATCGTCAGCCGTTCGGGATTCTCCTGCAGGACACTCATCACGGCCGGAGCCGAGGCTATGGCGTGCCCTACCCTGTTCTTCTTCAGGCCGGGGTCAGGCATGAGAAGTACGCCTCCCTTGGGGCCCAGGGGTATCGACGAGAGTTTGAGAATGAGTACCAGGAGGTCGAGATAAACCGAATAGGCGAACTGACGGTCGCGGGATGCATCGGTTGCATTTGGCGCCGGAGCGAGCTTGAAGTCGCTTCGCGTCAGGAGGTAGGAATAAAGAATCTGGATGGTTTTGATTCTTATCAGGCTACGGTTTATCATATGAGAATGTTCTTCTGTTTTTAGTTGCAGTTGCAAAATTAGCAATTTTTCATCACCCGACAAAAGATTTCCGCATCAAATCCACAAGGATGGGCGGGGAGCTGAAACTCCGGGCCCGGACAAATAAACGGGCGGCTCTTCGGCGCCCCGCAGCCACTATTCCAACGACGCGTCCGCGACATAAAAAACCCCGGCGGGAGTCTGCGGGTCGGATGCAGGCGGCCGCCGGGGCGATCGTTATTGAGGAGGTCGCTTTTCAGTTTTTATCCACCGAGGGAGTTACGGAGAAGGACTGGTCGCCGCCTGTCGGGATGTCGTCCTCGGATTCAACCACCTGGACCTTGAGGACCAGGACAGAAGTTGCCAGGGTCTTGTCGACAGCCACCAGAGGCGATACGATTTCGAGAATGTGGCGTCCGGTCGGCGTCTTTTCGTCGATGTCGAGCGAGAAGGCATAGGGAGGCTCGACGGCCAGACCGATGTAGTAACCGTCCCAATAGTATGATGCGGCGGTTATGGCCGCGCCCTTGTCGGATTCCTTGTTGGTAACGGTTATGCTCTGAATCTCGAAGGTGCTGCCCTGGGCAACGTAGATGGTGCCGTCGACTTCGGTGCCTCCCTCGATGGAGAGGGTGAATTCCACGTCGGGCAAATCGTCGTCGTCATGACAGGATGTCAGGACGAATGGCATTAACGCCAGGAAGAGAATAAATAACTTTTTCATTTTGGTTATGCTGGAATAGTTGTTGATACGTTCAGTTGCGGAACACCAGGTCGCCGTCGGCAACGTCGATTACGATGGGGTGCGAGCGGTCGACTTTCTGCGCCAGGATGTCCTTGGAGAGCTGGTTGAGCACCAGGCGGTGGATAGCCCTCTTTACGGGACGGGCGCCGAATTCGGGGTCGTAGCCCTCGTCGGCCAGGAAGCTCAGGGCTGCGGGCGTGATGGAGAGCTCGATGCCGGAGCTGTGCATGAGCATGCGGCGGATGCTCTCGATCTGGAGCCCGACGATTTCCTCGATTTCCTTGCGGTTCAGCGGCGTGAACATTATTATCTCGTCGATGCGGTTGAGGAACTCGGGGCGTATGGTCTCCTTGAGCATATCCAGGACGGCGCTCTTGGTCTTCTCTACGGTTTCGACCTTGTTCTGGTCGGTCATCTTGGCGAAGTTCTCGCGGATGAGGGCCGAGCCCATGTTGGAGGTCATAATTATAATGGTGTTCTTGAAGTTCACCATACGTCCCTTGTTGTCGGTCAGGCGGCCGTCGTCGAGAACCTGGAGAAGGATATTGAACACATCAGGATGGGCTTTCTCGATTTCATCGAACAGAACCACCGAGTAGGGCTTGCGGCGCACGGCCTCGGTAAGCTGGCCGCCCTCGTCGTAGCCTACGTATCCCGGAGGCGCTCCGACCAGACGCGACACGCTGTGCTTCTCCTGATACTCGCTCATGTCGATTCGGGTCATCATATTCTCGTCGTCGAAGAGGTATTCGGCCAGGGCCTTCGCCAGCTCGGTCTTGCCCACGCCGGTGGTGCCAAGGAAGATGAAGGAGCCGATGGGTCGCTTGGGGTCGTTGAGGCCCGCGCGGCTGCGGCGCACGGCGTCGGCGATGGCGCTGATTGCCTCCTCCTGCCCGACGACGCGGCGGTGGAGTTCCTCCTCCAGGTGGAGGAGTTTCTCTTTCTCGCTCTGAATCATCTTGCTCACGGGGATTCCTGTCCAGTGCGATACCACGTCGGCGATATCGTCGGCGTCGACTTCCTCCTTGATCAGGGCCTTGTCGCCCTGCATCATCTTGAGCTGCTCCTGAATGGTGACGTTCTCTTTCTGCTTCTGGTCGATGAGGGAGTATCGGATTTCGGCCACGCGGGCGTAGTTGCCCTCGCGTTCGGCCTTCTCGGCCTCGAAGCCCAGCTGCTCGATATCTATCTTATTCTGCTGAATCTTGTTGATCAGCTCTTTCTCGGCCTTCCATTTTGCGGTATAGTCCTTCTCCTCCTCGCGCATCTGGGCGATTTCGCGTTCGATTTCGTCGACGCGTTCCTTGAGACCCTCGCGCTTGATTGCCTCGCGTTCGATTTCCTTCTGGGCTATGCGGCGCTTGATGTCGTCGAGTGCCTGTGGCAGGGAGTCGATTTCGAGCTTGAGCTTGGAAGCGGCTTCGTCGACCAGGTCGATGGCCTTGTCGGGCAGGAAGCGGTCGGTGATATATCGTTCGGACAGCTGCACGGCGGCGATAATCGCCTCGTCGCGGATGCGGACTTTGTGGTGGTTCTCGTAGCGTTCCTTGAGGCCGCGGAGGATGGCGATGGCACTTTCCTCGTCCGGCTCGTCGACCATCACCTTCTGGAAGCGGCGTTCGAGGGCCTTGTCCTTCTCGAAGTATTTCTGATACTCGTCGAGTGTGGTCGCGCCGATGCTGCGGAGCTCGCCGCGGGCCAGCGCCGGCTTGAGGATATTGGCGGCGTCCATGGCGCCCTCGCCCTTGCCTGCGCCTACGAGGGTATGGATTTCGTCGATGAAGAGGATAATCTCGCCCTCGGCGCCCGTCACTTCGTTGACTATGGCCTTAAGACGCTCCTCGAATTCGCCCTTGTATTTTGCGCCTGCAACGAGGGCGCCCATGTCGAGCGAATATATCTGCTTGCTGCGCAGGTTCTCGGGCACGTCGCCGCGGACAATTCGCTGCGCCAGGCCCTCGGCGATGGCTGTCTTTCCGGTGCCGGGCTCGCCGATGAGCATGGGGTTGTTCTTGGTTCGGCGGCTGAGAATCTGAAGCACGCGGCGGATTTCCTCGTCGCGGCCGATCACGGGGTCGAGCTTGCCGGCGCGTGCGCGCTCGTTAAGGTTTATGGCGTACTTGCTCAGGGCGTTGTAGGTATCCTCGGCACCCTGGTCGGTGGCTTTCTTGCCCTTGCGGAGTTCGTCGATTGCGGCTTTGAGTTCCTTCTCGTTGAGGCCGGCGTCCTTGAGAATGGTCGAAGCCTTGCTGTTGACGGCGAAAAGACCGAGGAGGAGTGCCTCCACGGTCACGTACTGGTCGCCTTCCTTCTCGGCGATGTCCAGCGACTTCTGAAGCACGTCGTTGGACTCACGGCTCAGGTATGGTTCCTGGCCGCTGACTTTGGGGAGAGCGGCGATTTCGCGGTCGACGGCATTGGACACCGTGGCGATGCTGGCGCCTACTTTCTGGAAAATGAACTTAACCAGCGATTCGCCTTCTTCCATCACGCCCTTGAGAAGGCATACCGGCTCGATGGCCTGGGTTCCGGCGCCGCGGGTTATCTCGACGGCTTTCTGGATGGCTTCCTGGGATTTGATGGTAAACTTGTTGAAATTCATAATGTATGTATATGGCAGAATGTTTGCTTAAAGAGTATCGGCGCAGGCCGGAGCTTGCTTTTTATTAAACTTAACAACCCCTGCGCCTTTTTGGTTCTGCAAACCTCGTGCCAAAGCGCAAAAATATTGGGGCGCCGATGCCCGGTCTGTCATTTTTTGACGAAATAAAGTCATTGTTAGAAAAATTTGTTAACTTTGTACCCAAATACTCTGAGGGCAACACCTCGCCAACACGACAGACACACAAAAACACAAGAATCCATGCTCAAGAAATTCTTCATTTCGATGCTGGGCACTATCGCCGGTCTCTGGATAGCCATATTTCTGGTCTTCCTGGGCGGCCTGATGCTTATCGGCGCCATAGCCGGCGAATCCGACACCAAGGAAGTAAAGAAACACTCCATATTATATCTGGACCTTTCAGGCGACATAGCCGAGCGCTACCAGCCGGCCTCGCTGATGGACATGCTCCAGGACATCGAGAACGGCGCTCCCAGTCTGGACGAGATGAAAGCGGCCCTTAACGCAGCCGCAAGGGACCATCGCATCGACGCCGTCTTCCTGGACTGCGCCGGTTCCGGGATGGCCATGGCTTCGCGCCAGGAGCTCATCGAGGCGCTCGAGGACTTCAAGGTCAATTCCAACGGCAAGCCCGTCTACGCCTACGCCGACAGATACAGCCAGGGCGACTATCTGCTGGCCACTACCGCCGACTCTATTTTCCTCAACCCAATCGGCTCGGTC
>USGZ01000099.1 GCA_900554265.1 uncultured Porphyromonadaceae bacterium | reverse complement strand
CAGCAGCCGCTGTCGGCCTTCCGCTACGACAGGGCCACGCACCCCGCCTCGGAAATCATCGACCTGAGATAGCCTCTATTCTTCTGCGGGACAGCCGTTCCCGCATTAACCGACATAAGACATCATGAACGAACTTAGCACCAAATGCCTCATAATAGGCGCCGGTCCTGCCGGATACACCGCCGGCATCTACACCTCCCGCGCCGGCCTCGAGCCGATTCTCGTCGAGGGCATCCAGCCCGGCGGCCAGCTGATCACTACCACTGAAGTCGAGAACTTTCCCGGCTACCCCGAGGGCGTCAGCGGCCCGAAGCTGATGGAGGACCTGCGCGCGCAGGCCGAGCGATTCGGCGTCCAGATGCTCGGCGGCGAGGTGACGGACATCGACTTCTCCGACCGCCCCTATACCGCCCAGCTCAACGGCGGAACGACCACCATCAAGGCCGACACCGTAATCATCGCCACCGGCGCCAGCGCCCGCTACCTCGGCCTCGACGACGAAGAGAAATACAAGGGCATGGGCGTTTCCGCCTGCGCCACCTGCGACGGCTTCTTCTTCCGCAACCGCCCCGTGGCCGTTGTCGGCGGCGGCGACACCGCCTGCGAGGAGGCCATGTACCTGGCCGGCCTGGCCTCGAAGGTCTACCTTATCGTGCGCCGCGACGTGCTCCGCGCATCGAAATACATGCAGAAGAAGGTGCTCGAGAATCCGAAGATTACCGTGATTTTCAACGCCAACACCGTCGGGCTGTTCGGCAACGACGTCCTCGAGGGCGCACACCTTGTCCAGAACAAGGGCAAGGAGAACGAGAACTTCTTCGACATCCAGGTCGACGGCTTCTTCCTCGCCATCGGCCACAAGCCCAACACCGACTTCCTCAAGGGCAAGGTCGACCTGGACGAGCAGGGCTTCGTGGAGCTCAAAGGCAAGAGCTGCGGGACCAACGTGCCCGGTGTGTTCGCCGCCGGCGACGTCGCCGACCCCGTATACCAGCAGGCCATTTCCGCTGCCGGCATGGGCTGTCGCGCCGCCCTCGACGCCGAACGTTTCCTGATGATGAACGCCTGATTATCAATGTTCTGAATTTGCCCGATGAGTAAAATCGCAAAGACAAACGCCATGCGCCTGCTCGACAAGGCAGGCATCGCCTATGAGGCCATCCCCTACTCCTACGACGAGAGCGACCTTTCGGCCACGCACGTCGCCGCGGAGCTTGGCGAGGACATCAAGCGCGTTTTCAAGACCCTGGTTCTCAGGGGCGAGCGCCATGGGCTATTCGTCTGCGTAGTTCCCGGCGACGCCGAGGTCGACCTCAAGAAGGCCGCCTCGGCCGCCGGCGACAAGAAGGCCGACCTCATAGCCATGAAGGAGCTCCTCGGCGCCACGGGCTACATCCGCGGCGGATGCTCGCCCGTGGGCATGAAAAAGCCGCTGCCCACGTTCTTCCACGAGACGGCGGTCGGTTTCCCCCACATCTATGTCAGCGCCGGCGTGCGCGGCATGCAGCTGAAAATCGAACCGAAGGCGCTGATGGACTACGTAGGCGCAACGACCGCGGACCTAATCAAATAAGGCCGCTATGAACACTTTCGGCACC
Organism: uncultured Porphyromonadaceae bacterium; assembly: GCA_900554265.1. GTDB lineage: Bacteria > Bacteroidota > Bacteroidia > Bacteroidales > Muribaculaceae > CAG-873. The sequence continues at coordinate 5,058 of USGZ01000099.1, read as the reverse complement.
AATCTCCGGCTGACGTCCTTCGGCGAGAGCCACGGCCCGGCCATCGGCGGCGTTATCGACGGCTTTCCCGCCGGCTTCCGCGTCGATTTCGAGGCCTTGGAGGAATTCATGCGCCGTCGTCGTCCCGGTTCGGCGCCCGGTTCTTCCGCGCGCCGCGAAAGCGACAGCCCCGAGTTTCTCTCCGGGCTGCTCGACGGCGTGACCCTCGGGACCCCGATAGCTTTCATCATCCGCAACACCGACTGCCGTCCAGGTGATTATGCCGAGTTGGAGGACGTCTACCGCCCCAATCACGCCGACTACACCTACCAGGCCAGGTACGGAATCCGCGACGCGCGCGGCGGCGGCCGCGCCAGCGCCCGCGAGACGGCGGTGCGCGTCTGTGCCGGCGCCCTGGCCGCACAGTACCTCGCCGGCCGCGGTATTCGCACTGTAGCTGAAATCGATTCCATCGGCGGAATCAGCGGCGACCGCGCCGCCATCGACGCCGCCATCGCGGAAGCGCGACGCAGCTTCGACAGTCTCGGCGGCATCGTCCGCTGTACCATAAGCGGCGTTCCCGCAGGCGTCGGCTCGCCGGTATTCGGCAAGCTCCAGGCGCAACTGGCCGCCGCCATGATGAGCATCCCCGCAGCCAAGGGCTTCGAGTACGGCGACGGTTTCGCCGCCGCAGCGGCCCGCGGCTGCGAGCAACTCGACACCTTCATTCCCGACGGCAAGGGAGGCGTCACCGTCCGCTCCAACCACTCAGGCGGAATCCAGGGCGGAATCACCAACGGCGCGCCAATCGTCTTCCGCGTTGCCTTCAAACCGATAGCCACCATGCCGGGCCGCACCGTCGAAACCGTCGACCGCAACGGCCGCCCCGCGACCGTCACCTACTCCGGCCGCCACGACGTCTGCGCCGTACCCCGCGCCCTCCCCGTCGTCGAATCCATGGCCAACCTCGTCCTCCTCGACGCGCTGCTCGCCTGATTTCAAAGACACAGCGCTAAGCGCCAAATGTTAAATCATTTCGAGGTTAACACGGTTTTGGACTTAACGCGCTATGCATTAGGGCGTTGGAGCGAAATTAACCTTAACCTGTTAACCTCGCCTCCGCAAGGATACCCGCGCCTCCGGGAGTGGTATTAATTTCTGTTAAAGGCAGCAAGGAGTACCGATTGGTGAAGAAACCGGAGATATGCAGCAGTATCTTTGCAGTGCATAACTGTAAGCTGCCACTTACGCCGGACTACGACCTATAGCACGAAATTCCTGCAACTACTATAGAGGCTGCAGAAGGGGATGGTATGTATCAATGCGCAATGCGCAATATACTGTGCGCAATGTAGATGCTGCAAAATCAATAATTGCGCCCTCCCGTAGGGATGCTCCCCGGAGCATCCGCTAATTGTCAGCGCATTGGAGCTCACACACATGCTAATCGTCCATGATACAAGCAAATGCAAGAGCCTGCATCCCTATGTTTCGCGGTTACGCGAGATTCCGTGCATACCCCACCCCTTGCGGAGCTAAGGTTAAGGGGTTAATGGTTAAGCGCCCGTAACGCACTACACAACAGAGAGTTAAGCCCAAAATCGCGTTAACCTTTAAATCATTTAACAATTGAGGAGGTGCTAACGCGCTGGCAATCAGACCGAACGCAACCACACCGCCACAGCCGAAAAGGCCGATATTAACCTAAGGCCTGCTGGAAAGGGAAAGGCTGAGCCGGCAAGGGAAGGCTGAAAGCCGGAGCGCAAAGGACGTCGGGAGCTCCGCCTCCCGACAACTTCGCAGACGATAGTATCTTGAGAGCTGTCGACAAAACAGCGAAACGTAGGGATGCACGCTCGTGCATCCGTCGCAATACGCTGGTAATGTGCGGATGCTCCAGGGAACTTCCCTACCAGTCATGCGACTACCCGGTATATGCCCGGAAGGTAAATTTGCGGGCGGAGCCTGGTGAGAGGTTCCGCCCGCAAGAATGATTGGTTTATGTGTAATTATTCTTCGGTGTTCTTTTCTGCGTATTCGCGGAGGAGTTTCTCCTGAACGTCGCTCGGAACGAGTTCGTAGCTTGCGAACTTCATGGTGAAGGAGCTACGGCCGCCGGTGATGGAGCTCAGGGCCGTAGAGTACGACGACATTTCCTTCAGAGGCACCTTGGCTGAGATTTTCTCGAAGCCGTTCTCGCTGTTCATGCCCATGATGATTGCGCGGCGTCCCTGGAGGTCGCTCATCACGTCGCCCATCACGTCAGAGGGTACGAATACCTCGACATCGTAGACCGGTTCGAGAACCTTCGGGTTGGCGTTGCGGAAGGCCTCGGAGAAGGCGTTGCGGCCGGCCAGGCGGAAGGAGATTTCGTTGGAGTCTACGGGGTGCATCTTGCCGTCGTAGATACATACGCGGACGTCGCGGGCGTAGGAGCCGGTCAGAGGACCCTGCTCGATGCGGTCCATCAGGCCCTTGACGATTGCCGGGATGAAGCGGGCGTCGATTGCGCCGCCGACGATACAGTTGCACACCACGAGCTTGCCGCCCCATGCCAGAGGAATTTCCTGGGTATCGCGGACGCTCATCTTGTACTCCTGGTTGCCGAAGCGGTAGGTATCGGGAGCGGGCATGCCTTCGGTGTAGGGTTCGACGATCAGGTGAACCTCGCCGAACTGACCTGCGCCGCCGGACTGCTTCTTGTGGCGGTAGTCGGCGCGTGCGGCCTTGGTGATGGTCTCGCGGTAGGGAATCTTGGGTTCCTCGAAGAGAATGGGCAGCTTGTCGTTGTTCTCGACGCGCCACTTGAGGGTGCGCAGATGGAATTCGCCCTGGCCGGAGAGGATGGTCTGCTTGAGTTCCTTGCTCTGCTCGATCTGCCATGTGGGGTCTTCCTCGTGCATGCGGTTGAGAATGCCGGCGAGTTTCTCGGAGTCGCTCTCGGTTACGGGACGCACGGCGCGCTGGTACTTGGGAGCGGGATATTTGATGAAGTCGAAGGCGATTTCGCAGCCCTTCTCGTCGAGGGTGTTGCCGGTGCGGACGTCCTTTAGCTTGACGCTGGCGCCTATATCGCCGGCCTGGAGCTCGTCGACGGCGGTGCGGATCTGACCGCATACGCAGAAGAGCTGGGCGAAGCGCTCCTTGGAGCCGCGGGATACGTTGTCGAGGTCGGCGCCGGCCTTGAGTGTGCCGGACATTACCTTGAAGTAGCTGACTTCTCCGATGTGCGGCTCGACAGTCGTCTTGAACACGAACACGCTTACAGGACCGTTGGCGTCGGGCTTGACTTCCTTGCCTTCGGTATCGACGGGTGCGGGCATATCGTCGACGAACGGAACGACGTTGCCCAGGAATTCCATCATGCGGCGCACGCCCATGTCCTTGGCGGCGCTGACGCAGAATACGGGATAGATGGAATTGTCGATCAGACCCTTGCGGATACCGGTGCGGAGTTCGTCCTCAGTGAGGCAGTCTTCCTCGAAGAACTTCTCCATGAGGCTCTCGTCGTTCTCGGCGGCTGCCTCGAGGAGGGTGTGGTGAAGCTCGCGGGCCTTGTCCATTTCCTCGGCGGGAATGTCCTCGATTTTGGGAACGCCGCCGTCGGGACCCCAGGAGTACTTCTTCATCAGGAGCACGTCGATCATGGCGTTGAAGCCGGGGCCGCTTGCCAGGGGGTACTGGACGGTCACGACCTTCGGGCCGAAGACTTCCTTCATCTGTTCGAGCACGTTGTCGAAGTCGGCCTTCTCGCCGTCGAGCTGGTTGACGGCAAAGATTATGGGTTTCTTAAGGCCGGATGCGGTGCGGAAGATGTTCTGTGTGCCCACCTCGACGCCGTACTGGCCGTTCACTACTATCACACCCGTATCGGTGACGTTGAGGGCGGTGATGGCGCCGCCTACGAAGTCGTCGGCTCCGGGGCAATCGATTACGTTGAGTTTCTTATCCAGGAATTCGGCGTAGAATACGGTGCTGAACACGCTCGAGCCGTATTCTTTCTCGACGGGGAAGTAGTCCGAAACGGTGTTCTTGGCTTCCACGGTGCCGCGACGTTTTATCACACCACACTCGTAGAGCATAGCTTCAGCGAGTGTGGTTTTACCCGAGCCCTTGCTTCCGAGCAAGGCTATGTTTTTGATTTCCTTGGTTTTGTAGATTTTCATGCTATCAGGGTTGGTAAATTGATTTAGATGTGCGGAAAAACCTTCGGTCGGTACCGTCGATTTTTACGCCCGCAATTTATAAATAATTTTTCTAAACTCGCCAAACATGGCGTATGTTATAGAACATATTCCCGAATCCGAACGCGCTTCTTCCCTCCTCCGCCCTCCCCCCGCGCCATCCGTCGAGTTATCCGGCAAGCTCGCCGGATAAAAGGCTCCTCGCCCGTATATTTGTCCAAGCTCCGAAGCTTCAGCTTCGCCTGCCGAGCCGGTCCGCCGCGAGCGCTTCCTTATATATTAATGTAAGAGCCGCCCCGTCCGGCCGGAGTCCACTCCTTTTCCGCGCCGGTAGCGATTGGCCGCGCCATCTTTCCATTTGCTTAATTCGGATTTATTGTTTAACTTTGCAGTCCAGAATCCGCGCATGTGGCGTAATTGGTAGCCGCGTTAGACTTAGGATCTAATGTCTCCGGACGTATGGGTTCGAGTCCCATCTTGCGCACTGAACCTCACCTTAGCTGAGGCTTCCGAAGCGCCCGCAGCTTGCGGGCGGCAGGCACCGGCGGAGCACCTGTACAGGTAGAAGCCGGAGATCTGGACCCTCCCGCCGAGGGCATGCAGACGGCCTGCTCTGCCGCCGCCGGCGGGACAGGGAAGGGAGTATTCCATATTCATCAATGTCCGGCATGTCGACCCCAAGCAATTGGTACGCGCTGCGCACTCAGAACGAGTCCGCGGCCGAATCGGCACTGGCACCGCTGACCGACGAAGTCTTCGTTCCCCGCAGGGCGGTGACCAACTCGGCCGGCCACCGCAGCGTGCGCCCCGTCATTCCGCGGCTGATGTTCATGCGCTCCACCGAGCACAACGCTCTCGAGCTCGAACTCAACTCGCGCCGCGGCCTCATTCAGGG
>USGZ01000098.1 GCA_900554265.1 uncultured Porphyromonadaceae bacterium | reverse complement strand
GTTTCTTTTAATCTATTTGTAGTCAATTAAATACCTTCAGACTACATCAAATATAGCAAAAATTCCTCTAACCGCCCGCACCCCGACGCTCACCCGGCAGGCAGGCTTTCGGCGCCTGGGGCGCCCTTTCACTATAATTTTCCTTAAATATTTCTTCTTTTGACGGCAATGGATTATCTTTGCGTTGTTTAAACCTGTGCGTGGGCGCAGGTTCCGCATTTGGCATAAAACCACGTTTATATACCCCATAATGGCAACAAAACCGTTTCACTATCAAGAGATGTTCCCCCTCGGTCCCGACACTACCGAGTACTATCACCTCACTTCCGACTACGTAAAGGTCGAGAACTGGGGCGGCCATGAATTCCTGGTCGTAGACCCCCAGGCCCTCACCGTCCTCTCCAACCAGGCTACCCACGACAATGCCTTCATGCTGCGCCGCGAGCACAACGAGATGGTCGCAAAGATTCTCGCCGACCCCGAAGCCAGCGCCAACGACAAGTTCGTGGCCCTCACCATGCTCCGCAACGCCGAGGTGGCCGCAAAGGGCGCCCTGCCCTTCTGCCAGGACACCGGAACCGCCATTTGCCACGCTTCCAAGGGTCAGAACGTATATACCGGCTGCAACGACGAGGAGAAAATCTCCGAAGGCGTCTACCTGACCTACACTCAGAATAACCTGCGCTACAGCCAGAACGCTCCCCTGACCATGTACGAGGAAGTGAATACCGGCTGCAACCTGCCCGCGCAGATCGACATCCACGCCACCGAAGGCGACGAATATCATTTCCTCTTCGTGGCCAAGGGCGGCGGCAGCGCCAACAAGACCTATCTCTACCAGGAGACCAAGGCTACCATCAACCCCAAGACCCTCCTGCCCTTCCTCATCGACAAGATGCGCACCCTCGGCACCGCCGCCTGTCCGCCCTACCATATCGCCTTCGTTATCGGCGGCACCTCCGCCGAGAAGAACCTCGAGGTAGTGAAGAAGGCCTCCGTCAAGTACCTCGACAGCCTGCCCACCAAAGGCAACGAGTACGGCCATGCCTTCCGCGACATCGAGCTCGAGAAGCAGCTCAAGAAAGCCTCCGAGGAACTCGGACTCGGCGCCCAGTTCGGCGGCAAGTACTTCGCCCACGATATCCGCGTGATCCGCATGCCGCGCCACGGCGCCTCCTGCCCCATCGGCATGGGCGTGAGCTGCTCCGCCGACCGCAACATCAAGGCCAAAATCAACCGCGAGGGCCTCTGGATCGAGAAGCTCGACGCCAACCCCGGCGAGCTCATCCCCGAAGAATACCGCAAGGCCAGCGAGGGCGACGTCGTCAAGATCGACCTCAACCGCCCGATGCCCGAAATCCTCGCCGAGCTTACCAAATATCCCGTCAGCACCCGCCTGTCGCTGACCGGCACCATCATCGTAGGCCGCGACATCGCCCACGCCAAGATCAAGGAACGCCTCGACAAGGGCGAACCCATGCCCCAATACCTCAAGGACCACCCCATCTACTACGCCGGCCCCGCCAAGACCCCCGCAGGCATGCCCTCCGGCTCCTTCGGCCCGACTACCGCCGGCCGTATGGACAGCTACGTCGACCAGTTCCAGAGCGCCGGCGGCTCCATGGTTATGATTGCCAAGGGCAACCGCAGCAAGCAGGTGACCGACGCATGCCACAAGCACGGCGGCTTCTACCTGGGCTCCATCGGCGGTCCCGCAGCCATCCTGGCCCAGAACTCCATCAAGAAAGTCGAGCTCCTCGAATACCCCGAACTCGGCATGGAGGCCATCTGGAAAATCGAAGTCGAGGACTTCCCCGCATTCATCCTCGTCGACGACAAGGGCAACGACTTCTTCACGCAGATCAACGAAAAGTGCAAAATCTGCGGTCTTAACAAGTAAAACACACTGATTCTACAGGGGGATGCCGGGCCCAGCCCCGGCATCCCCCTTATATCTCTCCAAATCAAGGTATCCAGGCCCCGCCAGAAAAACCAAAGTATCCCGGGTCCCTTACCAGAAAAAATTTTTGTTTAAGCCCTGAGCTTCAGCGAAGGAAGCTTTAGCTCTAAGGCCTAAAACCTCTAAACTCTCTCCAGCCGCTATGCCGAAAATTCTCAGATTTCTAACTATCGCCTTTCTCCTGATGGGTTCCCTAAAAGCCTCCGGCAGCAGTCCCGACGGACTGTTCAAAACTCCCGATTTCGCATTTCCGCAGACCGTCAGCACCGATGCCCGCGCTCTTCTGGGCCGCGCCGAAGCCGCCGGCGACACCGCCGGCGTAGTGCGCATCCGGGCCATGCTCGAGCTTACCGTCGCCACCTCGTCCATCGACCGCGACTCCATCTTTGCCATGCCCGCGCTCATCGGCGAACAGGCCGCGCTGACCGCCGACAAGGCGGACCGCGCCATGCTCCTCGCCCTCGAGACCAAGGTCCTCCAGGACATCTACCAGGACAACGCCTGGAACTACAACAACGCCGATGTACCCGCCGGCACCGTGCCCGGGAAAATCAATCTCTGGGGCCGCGACAATTTCCGCGACCGCACCCGCGAGCTTATCGACAGCGCCCTGAGCCTGACTGCCGGCGTACCCGCCGTAGCGCTGCAGCGCTACAGCGCCTGCCTTGAATACTCGCCCGACGTACTGGCATATATGCCCGACGTCCGCGCCTTCCTGTTCAGCACCGCAATCGACATCGCCAATACCTTCGGCGAGCGCGACCGCAGCCGCCAGCTCGTCGACATGGCCCTGACCGAAACCACCGGCGCGCCGAACCTGTACTGGCTCAGCCGGCGCGACTCCGGCAACCGCGAGGCCCTGCTCCAGGACTACCTGAGCCACAGTACCGAGGAGGCCGCCCGCCTGCTGCTGGCCGACTATTCCAACACCCTCTATATACATTACAATTCCGGCATCGACGACGCCCGCCTGCGCCTGACCGAACTCCTGCGCGAGTCGCTCAGCCGCTTCCCAGACTGGTGCGGCAATGCAGGCCTGCGGAATACCCTCGCTCACCTCATCCAGCCCGTGGCGGAGCTTTCCGTACCGCGTTTCTGCGCCGCAGGCCAGCCCTTGGGGATGAAAGTCGACTTCCGATATGCCCGCGCAATCCGCGTCGAGGTCTACCGCCAGGACGATGACGCCGACAAGAACAACCTCAGGGACGGCGTCCTTTTCACTGCCCATGAGTTCGAGCCCTCGGACAGCATCGGCTCCCGCACAATCGACATAAGCCCTGACCGGCCCGGCAAGTACAGCGTCAGGCTCCTTGTCGACGGCGCCGAAAGCAACTATCCCGCCATGTTCACCGCGGTCGACTTCATGCCCTTCGTCCTCGGTGGCACCGACCGCAACGCCGTAGTCACCGTCGACTTCACCACCGGCGCGCCATTCGGCCGCGTGGAGGTCGATGGCGTCGAGAACCGCTACCGCCGCAACCGGTCGGACCGCACCGTCGAACTCGGACGCACGGATTCAAAAGGCATCCTGTTCGTTACTGACGACGCCCTGATGAACAAGACTTCCTACCTCTCCTTCCGCAACGGAGGCCACAGCTTCAATTTCGCCCGGTCGCTCGACCTCTACCCCATTTCGGGCGGCAATCGCCTCGGAAACGACATCACAGGCAGAATCATGACCGACCGCGCCCTCTACCATCCCGGCGACAGCCTCCGCTGGGCCGCCATCGTGGCCCGTAAGGACGGCGGCGGAACCCATGTCGCCGCCGGCTACAGCTTCCGCGCCATCCTCCTGGACGCCAACCGCCAGGAAGTTGACACCATCAGCCTCACCACCGACAATCTCGGCCGCGCCGAAGGCTCCTTCGCAATTCCCAGGGGACTTCTGACAGGCAACTACACCATCAGCCTCCGCGGCGCCGACGGCTACATCTGCAACCGCTCCGTCACCGTCAGCGACTTCAAGCTCCCGACGGTATTCGCCGAATTCACCGCCGTAGAGCGCGACGTGCCTTCGATAGGATGCGTGACCCTTACCGGCAAAGTCCTGACTTACTCGGGCATGCCCGTGGCCGGCGCGTCTGTGGAGGGCGATGTATTCGGCGCCAGCCGCCTGCGCTGGTTCATGGTGCGCGAGCAGCTCGGCACCGTTGCCGATACCACGGGCGCCGACGGTACTTTCCGCCTGGTCGTGCCTGCCGACATCCTCGGCAAGACCGACGGAAACGGCGAGCGATTCTCTGATTTCCAGATCAACGCCCTGGCCACGACCGTCAACGCCGAGACCGCCTCGGCCTCGAAGAACTTCACCACCGGCAAACCCCTGGTGCTCGCCGCCGAGTTCCCCGCCCTGGCCGACGGTTGCAAAAGTGTACATGCCAAAATCATGGCCTATAACGCATCGGGCGAGAATGTCGCCGCAGCCCTCAGATGGAGCCTCGGCCGCGCAGACCAGAATGGCACGGCCCTGGCCGACACCCTGTTGCAGGGCACGGCCATTGCCGGCGAAGCCTTCGCCCTGGAGCTGGCCGGGATTCCCGCCGGGCGATATTCGGTGCAGATCAGTCCGGACGACGAGTCCCAGGCCGACTCCGCCTTCGCCGCCGACGTCATCACCGTATACAACACCGCCACAGGCGACGTTCCCGCACTCGATTCGCCCCTGTTCCTGCCCGAGAGCGACTACACCTTCGGCACCGACGGCAAGGTACGCGTAGCCCTCGGGGTCGCCGAGGATGATGTGACCGTCTATACCGCAATCCGCAAGGACCGCCGCCTCATCGAGGTGAAACCCCGCGGATACTCGCGCGCGTTCCACTATATCGAAATCGATAGCCGCGACCTTCCCGAGGACGGGGATGCCGAAGTGATGTTCGTCGCCGTACGCCGCGGCACCGTCTACTCACAGAGCATCGCCCTGCACCGTCCGGCAGCCCCGCAGCTCAGGCTCGAGACCGAGAGCTTCCGCAACCGCCTCGTGCCAGGCGACACCGAGACCTGGCGCTTCCGCGTTCAGCGCGCAGGTCAGCCCGTGGCCGGCGCCGGCATGATTGCCACCATGTTTAACGGCGCCCTCGAGTCCCTCGAAGGCTACAGCCTGCCTGGCAACATTTCCCTCTACCGGCCCTCGTACAGCATAAACCTCAGCAACGCCTCCATCTACCGCGACGAGACACGCGCCTTCAAGCCCATTAACGAGCGCGAGGATTACGTCTGGACCTGGCCCGAATGGCGCTATCTGTCCCAAAACCGATTCGGCTACGGAGTCTATCCGCGCCTGATGATGAAGAACATGGCCATGGGCGTAGGCTCCGCTCCCGAACCCGAAATGGCCTTTGATGAGGCCGAGAGTGTCGAGGAAGGCTCGCAGATAATGCGTTCCTCCCTCGCCGTAAATGAAACCGCCGACATGGCCGGCGGCATCACCGAGGATGCCGCCGTCGAAGAAGAGGAAATCGACGGAGACTCCGCCGAAGGCCGCCGGGAACCGGAGGTCGAGTACCGCGACGCCTTCGTGCTCCAGGCCTTCTTCATGCCCGCGCTCGTTTCCGACAGCGAGGGCAACGTCGACGTGGTCTTCACCGTGCCGAACGCCAACGGCACCTGGGCCCTACGCGCCCTGGCCTGGACCTCCGGTCTGGAGATGGCCCGCTATGAGGCCGAGGCCGTGGCTTCAAAACCCGTGATGGTGCAGCCCAACCTGCCGCGATTCCTGCGCCAGGGCGACCGCGCCGTGCTCGGCGCCACGGTGTTCAACAACTCCGACAGCACCGCAACGGTGACCACCACCGTCGAAATCTTCAACGTCGAAACCGGCGAGGTGCTCGAAACCCGAGAGTTCGTCAATACGCTGGATGCCAAGGCATCGGCCGTAGTCAGCGTCGAAACCACGGCGCCCGCCGACCGCGCCGCCATAGGCTACCGCGCCCGCAGCGTCGCCGGCCGCTTCGCCGACGGCGAGCAGACTGCCATCCCCGTCCTCTCCTCCGCCGGTACAGTAATCGAAAGCACCGAGTTCTACCTCAACCCGACCCAGGAAGCCCTGACCCTCGACATTCCCGTCCATGAGGCCACAAGCTATACCCTCCAGTACTGCTCCAACCCCATATGGACCATTGTCCGCGCCCTCCGCGGCATCTTCGCCGACAAGCCCTACACCTCCTGCGACTTCGGCCGGCAGCTCTTCTCCGTCCTGGCCGCCCGCAAGGTAGCCGCCGGCAATCCCAACGTGGCCGACGCCTACCGCCAGTGGGTAGAACATCCCGAGGATGAAGCTCTTACCTCCAAGCTCAGCCGCAACGCCGACCTCAAGGCCCTGCTTCTCGACCAGACGCCCTGGGTCCAGACCGCCGCAAGCGAGAGCGCCCGCATGGCCGCCCTGGGCAATATCTTCGACCGCAGTAAGGTCGATGCGGCAATCGAATCCTCCGTCAAGGGACTCAGGGACCTGCAGAACCGCGACGGCGGCTTCGCCTGGGCTTCGTGGGCCGGCCAGTCGTCCGAGTACTGCACCCGCGACGTCCTCATCGATCTCGGCCTGGCCCGCAGCATGGACATGCTCGGCAGCCGCGCCGACGAACTGACGGCCATCTGCCGCGACGCCTACGCCTACGTCCAGACCAAGGCTACCGAGGAACCCCATCCGGCGACCACCGACATAGACTTCGCCTTCATCTCGGCCCTGTGGCCCGACTTCGGGCGCTCCGCCAAGGGGCAGG
>USGZ01000097.1 GCA_900554265.1 uncultured Porphyromonadaceae bacterium | reverse complement strand
GAGCTGAAACTCCGGGCCGGGACAAATAAACGGCCGCGGCAAAAGGCACGGGAAGACCAAAGGCGCCGCCTGAGGCACGGAGAGGCGAAAAGCGAATGCCGAGGCGCCGCTTTTGCCGCGAAGGCCGAAGCTGAAGCTTCGGGGCCTGAACAAAAAATCTTTGCCGGATCCTTTTTATCCGGCGAGTTCGCCGGATAACTCGACCAAGAGCCGCCCCCGAAAGGCGGCGAGGAGGCGAGGCAGCTTTTGCCGCGAAGGAGCCGGCGCCAGCGGAGCTGAAACTCCGGGCCGGGACAAATAAACGGTCGCGGCCAAAGGCGCGGGAAGGCCAAAGGCACGGCAAGACCGAAGGCGCCGCCTGAGGCGCGGAGAGGCGAAAAGCGAAAGCCGAGGCGGAGCATTTGCCGCGAAGGCCTCAGCTGAAGATACGGGGCCTGAACAAAAACGGACGCGAAAGAAGACGGAGGGTAAGCAAGAGGTGCGGGCCGCGGGGAAAATTCTTTTGTTGCGGGGGTGCGGATTTTTTTATAATTTTGGGGTTGATTTCACAACTGCGAAATCGCGACGCGCAAAGCGCGCCAGCAGAAGGTTTCATACAGCAACAAGATATGTCCCCAACCGGTCAATTCGTGCACTTGCACGTACACTCACACTACTCGAAACTCGACGGGCTTTCGGCACCAAAGGACCTGATAAAAAAGGCCATAGCCGACGGCATGCCGGCCCTTGCGCTGACCGATCACGGGAACATGTTCGGTATCAAGGAGTTCTCGAACGCCATCAACTCGCACAACAAGGACGTAAAGAAAGAAATAGGCAAGGCTCAGGAGGCGCTTGACAAGGCCAAGGCCGACGGCGACGAATCGGCCATCGCCGAGGCCGAAGCAGCGCTGACCACGGCCAAGGGCAAGTTCCTCAAGCCGATTCTGGGCTGCGAGATGTACGTTGCACGCGGCGACATGCACACGCGCGAGGACCGCGAAGACAACGGCGACCATCTGATAGTCCTTGCCAAGAACGAAAAGGGCTACCACAATCTCATCAAGCTGGTATCGCTGGCATGGACGGAGGGTTACTACTACCATCCGCGTATCGACAAGAAGCACTTGAAGGAGAGGCACGAGGGGCTGATAGTATGCTCGGCGTGTCTCGGCGGCGAGATCCCGCAGTATCTTCTGCGGGGCAACTACGAGGCTGCGGAGAAGGCTGCAGCATGGTGGAAGTCCGTCTTCGGCGACGACTATTACCTTGAGCTTCAGCGCCACAAGGCGTCGGGCCCGAACGCCAATCACGAAACTTACGAGCGGCAGATTGAAATCGAGCCGCACATGATAGAGATTGCCCGCAAGTTGGGCATCAAGCTGGTGGCGACCAACGACGCGCACTTCGTGAACCAGAGCGACGCCGAAGCCCACGAGCTTCTCATCCGCCTGTCGACGAACAAGACCATCAGCCAGGAGCTGAAGCTGGCCTATACCAAACAGGAATGGCTGAAGACGCGCGCGGAAATGTGGGACGTGTTCGCCGACCTGCCTGAAGCGCTCGAAACCACGCTGGAAATCGCCAACAAGATAGAGATTTATAGTCTCGACCATGCCCCCATCATGCCCAACTTCCCCATCCCGGCGGAATTCGGCAGCGAGGAGGAATACCGCCAACGACTTACGGAAGATGACCTTTTCCGCGAGTTTACCTGCGACGAACACGGCAATACGGTACTGAGCGAGGAGGACGCCAAGGACAAGATAAAGAAACTCGGCGGCTACGACAAGCTCTACCGGATAAAATTCGAGGCCGACTATCTGGAGAAACTTGCTTTCGACGGAGCGAAGGAGTTCTACCCCACTCCCCTGCCCCCTGAGGTCGAGGAGCGCATCCGCTTCGAACTGCATATAATGAAGACCATGGGCTTCCCCGGCTATTTCCTTATCGTTCAGGATTTTATTCAGAAAGGTCGGGAGATGGGCGTGAGCATCGGCCCGGGCCGCGGTTCGGCGGCTGGTTCGGTGGTTGCCTACTGTCTGGGCATCACGCAAATCGACCCTCTTAAATACGACCTGCTGTTCGAACGTTTCCTGAATCCGGACCGTATCTCGCTCCCCGATATCGACGTGGACTTCGACGACGACGGCCGAGAGGTTGTCCTGAACTACGTTACGGAGCTCTACGGAGCGCCGAACGTGGCGCACATCATCACCTACGGCACCATGGCGGCCAAGAGCGCGATTAAGGACGTGGCGCGAATACTCGAGTACCCGCTCGACAAAAGCAACGCCCTTACCAAGCTTGTGCCGCGCCATATGCCGATGGACCCCAAGAAGCCGGACAAGGAGCTTAAGCCGACGGTCGCGAACCTGATAGACCACGTCGACGATTTCAAGAAGGCGATGCAGGACCCGAAGATATCGTCGATTATGAATTACGCCCGCGAGCTCGACGGTACGGTACGCAACACGGGCGTGCATGCCTGCGGCGTAATCATCTGCCGCGACGACGTTTCGGACTGGGTACCGGTGAGCACGGCCGTCGACAAGAACGGCGACAAGATTCTGGTGACCGAGTACGAAGGCAGCGTAATCGAGGAAACGGGCCTGATAAAGATGGACTTCCTGGGCCTGAAGACGCTTTCTATCATCCGCGAGGCCGTGGCCAACATCAAGGCGCACCGCGGCATCGACATCGACATGCGCAAGATACCCATCGACGACAAGAAAACCTACGAGCTATACAGCCGCGGCGCTACCGTCGGAACCTTCCAGTTCGAGTCCGCCGGCATGCAGCGCTACCTGCGCGAGTTGCAGCCCACCGTGTTCGAGGACCTCATAGCCATGAACGCCCTCTACCGCCCGGGGCCGATGGAGAACATTCCCGAATTCATCGAACGCAAGCAGGGACGCCACGAAATCAAGTACGATATCCCGGAGATGGAGAAATATCTCAAGGATACCTACGGAATTACCGTCTATCAGGAGCAGGTCATGCTTCTGTCGCGCCTGCTGGGCGGCCTGACGCGCGGCCAGAGCGACACATTGCGCAAGGCCATGGGCAAAAAGCTGATCGAGAAGATGAACTCGCTGAAGGATATTTTCATGAAGGGGGGCGTAGAGCGCGGCCACAAGCGCGAGATACTCGAAAAGATATGGAAGGAATGGGAAAAATTCGCCTCCTATGCCTTCAACAAGAGCCACGCCACCTGCTACAGCTGGGTGGCCTTCCAGACGGGCTATCTCAAGGCCAACTACCCGGCGGAATACATGGCCGCGGTGCTGAGCCGCAACATCAACGACATCACCTCGATGACCACCTACATGGACGAGTGCAAGAGCATGGGCATCAGCGTGAAAGGTCCGGACATCAACGAGAGCAGCCTGAGTTTCAGCGTAACCAAAGCGGGCGACATCCGCTTCGGGCTCTGCGCCATCAAGGGCATAGGCGGCGACGTGGTGCGCCGCATCATCGAGGCGCGCGACGAGGGCGGCCTGTTCAAGGACATATACGACTTCGTGGAGCGCGTGCCGAGCAGTTCGCTGAACCGCAGGGTATTCGAGAGCCTGGACCTGGCCGGCGCCTTCGACTGCTTCGAGGGCCACAAGCGCGAGGACTACGTAGCGGAAGTCGGCAAACGCGGCGAGACCATGAGCGAGCTGCTTCTGAAATACGGCGCCCAGTACCAGGCCGACAAGAACTCGCAGGAGACCTCTCTGTTCGGCTTCGACGACAGCATAGTCAACTCCAGCCGCCCCCCGGTGCCGTCGGCAATCGAGTGGACCAAGCTCAAGCGCCTGGATAAGGAGCGCGAGCTGGTAGGCATGTACCTTTCGGCGCATCCTCTGGATTCCTTCCGCGTCGAGGTCGAGCATGCTGTAGACTACACCATAGCCGAGCGCAATGAGATGGGCTCTACGCCGAGCCACTCGTTCACCATCGGCGGCATGATCATGGAAATCAACGAGCGCACGCTTCCGAGCGGCACGCTCATGACCATAGTCAAAATCGAGGACTTCACGGGCTCGTGCGACTTCACCATCTTCGAAAAACAGCGCAACGAGTACGCCTCGTTCCTTACCGTCGGAAGCCCCGTCCTGGTTACGGGCCGCTTCTCCCCGGACCGCAAGGGAGGCATCCGCTATAACGTAGAGCAGCTGCGGGACCTCACCGCTCTTCACGGCAAGCTCTTCACAGGCCTCACCCTCAAACTGAACACACCCCAGATATCCATCCTCGAAAGCATCCTGGAGAAATTCCAGAAGGACGAGACCTCGCCGATAGACCTGAACTTCATAGTCACCGACCCCGAGCTCGGGCGCCCGCTTCGCTTCCAGAGCGCGCTGCGCATGACACCGACCCAGGCACTTCTGAAAGCCCTCGACCAGGAAGAAATAGCATATTCCTTCGACCGCATCAAGGCGGCCGTATAAACCGAAAGAAAAGAAATACAGATATGGCACAGACATTTACAGACGAGAACATCAACGAGATCATAGCAAGCGGCAAACCCGTGGTAGTCGACTTCTGGGCAACCTGGTGCGGCCCGTGCAAGGCCCTGGGCCCCATCATCGACAAACTGGCCGAAGAGTTCGAAGGCAAGGTGATAATCGGCAAGTACAACACCGACGACAACAGCGACTTCTGCACCGAGAACCGCGTGATGAGCCTGCCGACCATCATCTTCTACAAGAACGGAAAGGCCGCAGGCATCCGCCTGGCCGGCCTGCAGAAGGAAGAAATACTGCGCGAGAAAATCGAAGAACTCGCGGCACTCTGACAATGCGCAACATCTACACACCGGCCGACATCGAGAAAGTGCTGGAAACGGCACTCACGGACAGCACCGAATTCATCGGCGCCGTCGGTCGTGCTGTTGCGAAAGAGGTAATCCGCGAGCGCGGGGACAGCGAGATACCGGTTGTAATTTTCGCCGGCGACGCCATCAACGGAGCCTACGGAATCCAGACGGCCATCGAGCTCCACGCCGGCGGCTGCCCCGTAGAGCTTTACCTTATCAACATAGGCGGCAATCTCCTCAGCCCCGAGACCAAGGCTGCCAAGGAGCGCTTTCTGGAGGCAGTAGGGCCCGAATGCCTGTTCGAGACCGTAGACCTGAAGCTGCTGATGCCTGAGTTCAGGAAGGGGATGATAGTTGTCGACGGGCTTTTCGGCCGCGAGTACAAGACACCCCTGCGCGGCGGCTACCAGGCCCTGGCACGACGCATCAACGACAGCGGCACCTTCGTGATTTCCATCGACCTGCCCTCAGGCATGTCGCCTGAGCTGTCGGTCGGCATGATCAACTGCAATATAGTCCACGCCAGCCTGACGCTGACGCTCGTCGGCCCGACACTGGGTTTCTATATGCCCGAGAACGCCGAGTTGCTGGGCCGCTGGAAGACGCTGCAGGTGCCCTACCCGCGCGAAGTCCTGCGCCAGATACGCTACACGGCCCGGCTGGTCGACGGCGCCGGAATCCGCACCATCTACCCGCGCCGCAACCCCTACGCCAGCAAATCCGACCTGGGGACCGCCCTGCTCTACGCCGGCAGCTACGGCATGCTCGGCGCGGCAGTGCTCAGCGCCCGCGCCGCCATGCGCTCGGGCTGCGGGAAAGTGATAGTCCATGCGCCCCGCTGCGGATTCTACGTGCTGCAGACGGCGGTCCCGAGCGCGATGTACGAGACCGACGGAGGCGACATGTTCATCCGTCGCTTCGAAAGTCCCGTCGAGGCCGACGGCATTGGCGTCGGGCCCGGCATAGGCCGCAGCGACGAGACCATCCACGGCCTGGAGCAGTTTCTCAAGGCTATGACGGCGGCGCATCAGCCCGTAGTGCTGGACGCCGACGCCCTGAACTGCATATCGACGCGCCCGTCGATGCTCGACCTCATTCCCGCGCGGAGCGTACTTACGCCGCATCCGGGCGAGTTCGACCGCATCTTCGGCAACCAGCCCTCCTGCTCGTCGCGCCTGCTCAAGGCAATCGAGGTAAGCGCCCGCTATCAGATAATCATAGTCCTCAAGGGCCACTACACGCAGACCGTGTGGCCCAACGGGAGCGTGGCCGTCAATTCCTCGGGCACGGCGGCGCTTGCCACGGCAGGTTCCGGCGACGTCCTCACCGGCCTGATTACCGGCCTGATAGCGCAGCACATGGAACCCGAGCTGGCCGCCATCGCCGGCGTGTACATCCACGGCGTCGCCGGGCGTCTGGCATCCGAGGAGCACGGCATCGCCGGCACCACGGCCGAGGACATCGCCGCCGCCATCGGAAGCGCCACCGAAGCCATTATCAACGCAGAGAAATAACAACTTACCATTATGAATATCAGAACACTACTTACAGCTCTTGCCCTGACGGCGGCGTCCACCGGCGCCTACTGCCAGACAACGCAGAAAGTCAGTGCGGGAAAAGCCAGCGAGTACGGACTCATCTACAATCTGCCCGTAACGACCGTCGACATCTGTCTGACGGCCGAACTCAGCGAATCGCAGCCCGGCGAGTTCCACAACTACGCGAGGCGTCACCTCGGCATCTCCGACGCCATAACCGAAAGCTCGCGCGAGGCCAGGCTCACCGGAGTTGAAATCGCCACCCGCGGCGTAGCCGACCCGAACGAACAATGGCTGGCCCAGTTCAAGAACGGCAGCACTCCCTACATGATTCTCGGCGACGGCAATATTCCCC
>USGZ01000096.1 GCA_900554265.1 uncultured Porphyromonadaceae bacterium | reverse complement strand
GCTGCGCGCTTTTCGATGCCGGTCAAGGCCGGCGGTTGGAAACCGCCTTTCCATGCTCTGCCAGTTAGGCCGGCGGTTGGAAACCGCCTTTCCATGCCTTGGCCCGCTGGAACAAAAACTATTTCAACTCTATCTTCTCCGAGCGGACTTCTTCGCCCATGAAGAGGGTGGCCAGGGAGTCGAAGCGGGAGGGTTGCTCGGTGGTGAGGTAGCGGGTGGTGGCGCCGCGGGTGATGGCGGCGTCGATGTCCGGGTGGCGGCGGAGGTAGTCGACCAGCGATGCCGCCACCATCGGTCCCTGGAGGATGATGTCCACGCCAGCGGGCATGTAGCGGCGGATTTTTTCGATGAGCAGGGGATAGTGCGTGCAGCCGAGGACCACGGCGTCGATATCCTGGCACTCGGCCATCAGCGCCTCGATGTCCTTGCGGATGAAGTAGTCGGCGCCGTCGCCGTCGCCCTCGCGGTTCTCGACCAGGGGCACCCACATCGGGCAGGCGTGCTCGAAGACCCGGATGCCGGGCGCGAGCTTGGCCAGCTCCATGCGGTAGCTGTGGGAGGCCACGGTGCCGGGAGTGCCGAAAACCCCGACGCAGTCCGTCCTGGTGCGGGCCGCCAGGGCCTCGACCGTCGGGCGGATAACTCCGAGCACGCGTCGCTCGGGCGCCAGCACCGGCAGGTCGCGCTGCTGGATGCTGCGCAGGGCCTTGGCGGAGGCGGTGTTGCAGGCCAGAATCACCAGCGGGCAGCCGCTGTCGAAGAGACGGCGGACTGCCTGGAGGGTGAATTCATATACCAGCTCGAAGGAGCGGGTGCCGTAGGGAGCGCGGGCGTTGTCGCCCAGATAGAGAAAATCGGCCTGCGGTAGCGCCGCGCGCAGTTCGCGCAGCACCGTCAGGCCTCCGAATCCGGAGTCGAAAACGCCTATGGGACCCTGTGGCAGAGACATATTGGAGCTGTTGGAGTTATTGCTCCGATTACTTCAGTTTGGCCTTGATGGCTTCGGTTTCCTTCTCGTAGCCGGGCTTTTCGAGGAGGGCGAACATGTTCTTCTTGTAGGCCTCTACGCCGGGCTGGTTGAAGGGGTTGACGCCCAGGAGATAGCCGCTGATGCCGCAGGCGGCTTCGAAGAAGTAGATGAGCTGGCCGAGGTATTCCTCGCGGAGCTCGGGAAGAAGCACGCGCAGGTTGGGCACGCCGCCGTCGACGTGTGCCAGGCGGGTGCCGAGCTCAGCCATCTTGTTGACCTCGTCGACGCGCTTGCCGGCGATGTAGTTCAGGCCGTCGAGGTTATCCTTGTCGGAGGGAATTACGAGTGTGCGCTCGGCCTTCTCGACTGAGATAACGGTCTCGAAAATCGAGCGTTCGCCGTCCTGAATCCACTGGCCCATGGAGTGCAGGTCGGTGGTGAAGTTGACGGCTGCGGGGAAGATGCCCTTGTGGTCCTTGCCCTCGCTCTCGCCGTAGAGCTGCTTCCACCATTCTCCGAAGAAGTGGAGCTTGGGGTTGAAGTTCACGAGGATTTCGATTTTCTTGCCCTGGCGGTAGAGGGCGTTGCGGGCCTCGGCATAGGTCAGGGCGCTGGTGTCGCTGCCGTCGAGGGTGCATTTCTCCATCTCGCGGGCGCCGCCGACGAGGGCCTTGATATCGTAGCCGGCCACGGCGATGGGCAGCAGGCCCACGGGTGTCAGCACGGAGAAGCGGCCGCCGACGTTGTCGGGAATCACGTAGGTGTCGTAGCCTTCGGTGTCGGCCAGGGTGCGCAGGGCGCCGCGGCGGGCGTCGGTAACGGCGACGATGCGCTTGCAGGCCTCGTCGACGCCGACCTGGGCCTCGAGCTGCTCCTTGAGCAGGCGGAAGGCGATTGCGGGCTCGGTGGTGGTGCCGCTCTTGGAAATCACGATGATGCCGAACTTCTTGTCGCTCAGGTAGTCCTTGAGTTCGGCCAGGTAATCCTCGCCGATGTTCTGGCCGGCGAAGAGAACCTTGGTGCCCTTGCCGATATATGCGGCGAAGCTATTGTTGAGAGCCTCGATCACGGCCTTGGCGCCCAGGTATGAGCCGCCGATGCCTACGGCAACCACTACTTCGCAGAGGTCGCGCAGACGGTTGGCCGTGGCCTGGATGCTGTCCAGGAGGCTGTCGGGAGTGTCGGTGGGGAGTTTAACCCAGCCCAGGAAGTCGTTGCCCAGGCCTGTGCCTTCGACTACTGTTGCCAGGGCTGCCTTGCCCTCGGCGCTGATGCCTTCGAGGCACTTGGGACATACGGCGTCGCCGGTCAATACTTGAATCTTTTTCATCTTTGGAATTGTATCTTATGTTGTTTGTCTATTAGCTTATCGGGTTTTATACCAGCGCTTCGGCCAGGGCGTAGGCTTCGACCGACCTCTGCTCGCCGGTGGCCAGGTTCTTGAGCGTCACCTTGCCCTCGGCCAGCTCGCTCTCGCCGATTACGGCGAACCAGGAGGCGCCGAGGCTGTCGGCGTAGCCTATCTGCTTCTTCATCTTGCTCTGGTCAGGGTAGATTTCGGCGCTTATGCCCTTGTCGCGCAGCACCTTGATGAGCTTGAGCGACTCCAGGGCCTCGGCAGGGCCGAAGTTGGCGAACACCACGGCCACGCTGCGGCCGATTTCCTTCGGGAAGAGGTCAAGGGCCAGCAGCACGTCGTAGATGCGGTCGGCGCCGAACGAGATGCCGACGCCGGAGATGCCGGGCAGACCGAAGATGCCGGTGAGGTTGTCGTAGCGGCCACCGCCGCAGATGCTGCCCATGGGCGTGTCGAGGGCCTTTACCTCGATGATGCAGCCGGTGTAGTAGTTCAGGCCGCGGGCCAGGGCCACGTCGAGGTCCAGCCGGGCGTCCAGTCCGAGCTTCTCCGTGGTCTCGACCACGAAGCGCAGCTCCTCGACGCCCTTGAGGCCGGTGGCGGAATCGCGGAGAACTTCGGCCAGGCGGTCGAGCCGCTCCATCGGCGTGCCGGAGATGTTGAGCACGGGTACAAGCGTCTCGATGGCCTCGGCGCTCAGGCCGCGTTCGGCCAGCTCGGCCTTGACGTTGTCCAGACCGATTTTATCGAGCTTGTCGATGGCCACGGTGATATCCACCAGCAGCTCGGGGGCGCCGATGATTTCGGCGATGCCGGCGAGAATCTTGCGGTTGTTGAGCTTGATGGCCACGCGCACACCCAGGCGGCGGAACACCAGGTCGACCATCTGCAGCAGCTCCACCTCGTTGAGCAGCGAGTCCGAGCCGACCACGTCGGCGTCGCACTGGTAGAACTCGCGGTAGCGGCCCTTCTGCGGGCGGTCGGCACGCCATACGGGCTGAATCTGGTAGCGCTTGAAAGGCAGCTGGATGTCCTCGCGGTGCTGGACGACGTAGCGGGCGAAGGGCACCGTCAGGTCGTAGCGCAGGCCGCGGTCGCAGATTTTCGAGGCAAGACGCAGGCTGTCGGCGCCGGCGAGCAGGGCCGGGTCGACGTCCTTGAGATAGTCGCCTGAATTGAGAATCTTGAACAGCAGCTTGTCGCCTTCCTCGCCGTACTTGCCCATCAGCGTCGAGAGGTTCTCGGTGGCCGGGGTCTCGATCTGCCGGTAGCCGAAGAGGCCGAAAACGCGGCGGATGGTATCGAAAATATAATTGCGGCGGGCCATTTCTACGGGCGAGAAATCGCGCGTGCCCTTGGGAGTGCTGGGTTTTTGTGCCATTTGTGCTTATGTTCGGTTTTCAGGACGCAAAGTTACGCAAATTCTTCGATATTTCAATGCGTGGCGGGGCGCCCGGAGGCCGGTTTTCTCCTTAAATATATAGCCGGGCCGCCGGAGCTTGAACTGAGCGGCCTTCCGGTTTGTTTATATGCAAAACGAAATCCACATCTTTATGTTCGCAAAAATGAAAAATCTGAAAGCCCTGCTTTGCGTGCTTCTGCTGCTTGGCGCCGCCATTCCGGCGCTGGCCTGCTCGCGAGTCGTCTATAAGGGCGACAAGGGCATAGTCCTTGTCGGGCGCACCCTCGACTGGCGTACGCCTATCCCCACCAACCTCTACGTCTATCCCGCCGGAATGCAGAAGGAAAGCATGAACTCCGGCCAGCGCCTTACCTGGACTTCGCAGTACGGCTCGGTTGTCGCCGTCGGCTACGACGGCGGAGTCACCGAGGGCATGAACCAGGCCGGGCTGGTTGTCAACGGCCTCTTCTGCAAAGGCTCCGTATACCGCACCGAAGGCCCGGACGGAACGGAACCCGTGATGAGCCTGGCCATGATTTCCGCATATTTTCTGGATAATTTCGCGACCGTCGACGAAGTCTACGCCTGGCTGCAGGAGAACACCTTCGCCATCAACGGCCAGACTTTCGACGGCGGTACGGTGAGCCTGCTCCACTGGGGCATTACCGACGCCCAGGGCCAGACCCTTGTGATGGAATACGAAAACGGCGAGCTCAATCTCCACCTCGGCAGCGAGTTGACCGTCCTTACCAACGACCCCCAGCTTCCGCAGATGCAGGCCATCAACGCCTACTGGCAGAAAATCGGCGGCACTCATGCCCTTCCCGGCACCGTCAGCAGTCCGGACCGTTTCGCCCGCGCGTCGTTCTTCCTCGGCAGCGTGCCCAAGGACTTCGAGTATCCGCAGGCTTTCGGTTCGCTCAGCAGCATCATGGGAACGGTCTCCGTGCCGTTCGGATATGAAATCGAAGGCGAGCCGAACCTGAGCTCGACGCAGTGGACTTCGATTTCCGATGCAACCGGCGGCAAGTACTACTTCCGCTTCGCCGACCAGACCGGATATATGTGGATCGACCTGGGGCGCCTTGTGCTCACTCCCGGCGCTCCGGTGCTGAAACTGGACACCACGGACCACACGGGCCTTTCAGGCTGCGTCAACGACAAGCTCCGCCCCTCGGCGCCCTTCACCCCGATGTACTGACACGCCGCTGAAGCCGGAGAACGCTCCGGAGCTGCCTTGTACCGAAAAACTGAAAGCCCCGGTCTTCTTCGCGAAGCCCGGGGCCTGAAGTGTGTCTGGAATTACACACAAACCAATAATTTCCTGTCCAATTACATTGCCTGTTGAATTGAAACTGCCGCGAAGTTAATAACGAAAACAGAGAAATGCAAATATTTTTGAATAAATTTTTAAGAAAAAGAGCATTTTCCTCTGCGGGAAATTAAGCATTCTCCGCGCCCTATGTTTTATGTTTTAAGAAATAATCGTCAAATTGCTTCTGTTTTTATAACAAACACGGGCCTGGGGATTCGTAAAATGTCGTCTTTTTCCCGTTTTTGTCCAATCTTATTACTAACTTTGCGTGACAGAAAAAGATACCTCCGATGAACAGTCAAAAAATGAGCTGGCCGCAGCTGATAGACGACAAGCGTTTCGGCCTCGAAGACTACCACGATCCCAAGAAAAGCGCCACACGCACGGACTTCCGGCGCGACTACGACCGCCTTGTGTTCTCGTCGCCGTTCCGGCGTCTGCAGAACAAGACGCAGGTTTTCCCGCTGCCCGGCAGTATCTTCGTCCACAACCGCCTGACGCACAGCATGGAAGTGGCCTGCGTAGGCAAAAGCATGGCCGACAACGTTGCCCTGGCCCTCCGCCGCAAGTACTCGGGCGGGAATGTCGAGATTTTCGACCATCTCGGAGATATCGTCGCCGCTGCCTGCCTGGCCCACGACCTTGGCAATCCCCCCTTCGGGCATAGCGGCGAGCGCGCCATATCGACCTTCTTCAGCGAAGGCCCCGGACGAGGACTGCGCGAGAGCCTGACGCCGAGGCAATGGAACGACCTGATTCATTTCGAGGGCAACGCAAACACCCTGCGCGTGCTCACACACCAGTTCCACGGACGCCGCAACGGCGGATTCGCCATGACCTATTCGACCCTGGCCTCGATAGTCAAGTACCCCCACGAGAGCACTCTGGCGGCAAACGGCAAGTTCGGCTTTTTCGACTCCGAGCGCGATACCTACCTCAAGGTTGCCGCCGAGCTCGGGCTGCGGCGCCTCTCGGCCGACGGCGAACCCCTGCGCTTCGCCCGCCATCCGCTGGTCTACATCGTCGAAGCCGCGGACGACATATGCTACGAGGTGATGGACATCGAGGACGCCCACAAGCTCAAGATTCTCGGAACCGCCGAGGTAATCGACTCCTTCATGGGCTATTTCCCGGAGGAGCGCCGCCGTCGCATGGCCGAGGTGATGGCCACCGTGTCGGACCCGAACGAGAAAATCGCCTATCTGCGCTCCTGCGTTGTCGGCGTGCTGGTCGACCGCTGCGCCGAGGCCTTCATCGCCAACGAGGACGGCATCCTCGAGGGCAGCTTCGACAAGTCGCTCCTCAAGGTTATCCCCGAGCAGGAGCGGAGCGGCTACGAGCACTGCAACACTCTGTCGTGGAACAAGATATACTGCGCGCCTGAGGTCGTCGAAATCGAACTCGCCGGCAACCGCATCATATCCGAACTGATGGAGCGCATGGTCCATGCCGTAACCAACCCGACGCTGAACTATTCGCGCTTGCTGCTGAGCAAGTTCCCGGAGCAGTACGATGTCGCCGCCCCGACTCTCTACGGGCGGCTGCAGGCCGTGGTCGACCACGTCTCGGCGATGACCGACGTCTACGCCCTCGACCTCTACCGCAAGCTCAACGGCCTCTCCCTCCCGGCAGTCTGACCCCATTTCCCACACCCTT
>USGZ01000095.1 GCA_900554265.1 uncultured Porphyromonadaceae bacterium | reverse complement strand
TGCACCCGCCAAGGTAAAGGCCCCCGCCGAAGAACCGGCAACGGCTACCGGCACCCTCGACATGGAAGACTTCGACGACGAACTCGCCGACGATTTCAGCATCGAGGAAGACCTCTGACAAACTACTGCTATCCGATAACAGAGACCGCCGCGCAGGATTCCCATCCCCCGCGGCGGTCTCATTATATCGTCAGCTCATCGCAAAAGAATAAAGCCCCGGGGTGCGGGGCTCGTATGAACAAACAATTCCGTGTAAACTTTCTGAGTGCAAAGTTAGGGACGCAATGCCGGACAGGCAATACCTAAATATCGGTATTCTGCAGATAGAGCGGAGCTTCGGGCCCGAGGTTGAAAATCAGGTCGAGGATGCTCATGCCCGGCAGAAAGCCGAGGCGGTCGGCGCGCAGTTGCCAGTATGGCCCGTAATCGAATGCGGGCAGCTGCCGGCGGAAATCAGCGGATGGGGCCGGCACGGTCAGGATAGCCGATACCCGGGTGGAGATTCCGAGAATTGCCCGTACGGCGGCGTCGGCGCGGAGGACAAGGTCGCCGACGGTCTCGCAGGCATCGCCGGGCAGCGGCCTGGGGGCGAACAGCGGCGCAAGGCGGTCGATATAGAACTCGAAGAAGGGGGTTCGGCCATAGGCGCTCTCGAGGGCCGTGCGGTGGACTTCCCACCAGCGTCCATGCGCCGACACGCCTACCGCCGACCAGGGGACGCCCGCGGCGCTCGTCGCTCCTTCGGGGCGCACCACGGGCACGGTAAGTTCCAGCTGGCCGCGGGTATCGGCGATGCGGTAGCGGTGGACGGCCTTGGTGCGCTTGTCGTAGCGCATAGTCACGTCGATGGCGGCCTCGGGATACGAGGCCATCAGGGCGTAATATCCTATTTCAGGGAACAGGCGCGGAGGCAGGAGCACGCAGCCTTGCCGGCGGAGGAGGGGAGAGGGCATCACTTGTCCGGATTGGCGTCGCGCAGGATGCGGTTCCAGCGAATCTTGCCGTCGAAAAGTCCGCGCTCCTGGTCGAATGAGGCGAGCACAATCATCGGCGTGCCTACGATATGGTCCTCGGGCACAAGCCCCCAGTAGCGGGAATCCTGGCTGCGGTCGCGGTTGTCGCCCATCATGAAGTAATAGTCCATGGCGAAGGTATAGGACGCAGCGGGCTGTCCGTCGATGTAGGCTGTGCCTGTAGCTTCGTCGAACCACGAGTCCGTATGGCCCTCGTAGTTGCGGATGGCGCGGCGGTAGCGGGTCCAGTTGTCGGCGGTGAGAGGTATGGTGGTGCCCTTTGCGGGTATGAGGAAGCCCTCGTCGCCGCCCCAGTCGGAGATGGTCCATGTGCCGGCACTGCCGTAGGGGAAAATGAAGTCGCTGAGGCGTCCGAAATCGTTGATTTTGGCCATCGCCGTGCTGCCGTAGGTGCCACGCAGGGTATCGGCCATGGCGGCAGTCAGGGGAGCCAGGTAGATGACCTGACCGGCGGGAGCTCCGGGCAGAAGCGCGTGCCAGTACTGGTAGTTCTGGTCGGAAGGAGCTACGTGCGAGAGGTCAGAAGGGGTGATTCCGAGCTCCTTGACATCGTCCTCGGTAAGAGGACGGGGAAGCGAGAAGAGATAGTCGAACTGCACGTTCTCGGGGAACGGGCGCGGCTGGCCGTCGATGTAGACGGTGTCGCGAACTATCTTTATGCGCTGACCGGGGATGGCGACGGTGCGCTTCACGTAGTTCTGTCGGCGGTCGACGGGCCGGTATTTGATTTCGCCGTACTCCTGGGGATTGTCGAGGATATGCTGGCGGCCGTAGAGCTCGACGAGCATGTCGTAGTACTCGGCGCGGACGTCCTCGTACTTTGTCAGCACGGTATCGCCTGCGGGGAAGTTGAAGACGACGATGTCGCCTTCCTCGACATTCCGCAGGCCCTTGAGGCGGCGGTAGGAATTCGAGGGGCTGTCCAGGTAGCTGTCGACACCCATGAACTTATTGTGGACCAGCGGGAAATGTACCGGAGTCATAGGTACCCGGGGGCCATAGACCATCTTGTTGACCCAGAGATAGTCGCCGGTAAGCAGCGTCTTTTCCAGCGAGCTGGAGGGTATGCGGTAGTTCTGGCCTACGAAGGCGAACACGAAGTAGACCAGCACCAGAGCGTAGACGATTGCGTCGACCCAGCTCATTACGGTGCGCACGCTCTTGTTTTCGCTTTTCTTCCACCAGGTAAAGGGAATGAAACCGGTTATGTAGATGTCGAACAGCAGGAACCAGAACAGCAGCAGCCACCAGGACTGCATCCATATAACCCATGCGAGAAAAACGGCCGTCACGACGCCGAAACGAATCCAGCGGGTAGTCTTCACGGCCTTCATGCGGCGCATTATCTCCGCCTTGAGACTCTTGTTTTTATTTTCAGATTGCTCCATGATGCAAAATTAAGCAAATTCTCAGTATCGGGCAAATTTAGAGCCGGTTCCGGCGTTCAGAACAGCGAAGTCTGCGGCTCGGGCAACAGGCGGAACGACATGCGGTGCAACGGCGAGGGGCCCAGCCCGGCGATGGCGGCGCGATGGGCGGCAGTGGGATAGCCCTTGTTGATTTCCCAGCCGTAGCCGGGATACTGCGCGGCGGCGCGGGTCATGAACAGGTCGCGCTCGGTCTTGGCCAGGATGGAAGCCGCGGCGATGTTGGCGAAACGTCCGTCACCCTTGACATAGGTGTGCCAGGGGATATCGCCGTAGGGAATGAACTTGTTGCCGTCGACGGCGATTGCGCCCGGGCGGACGGCGAGCAGATCGAGGGCGCGGTGCATGGCCTTTATCGAGGCGCGCAGGATGTTGATCCGGTCGATTTCCGCTGCCGAACAGCTCGCCACGGCCCAGGCCACGGCTCTGTCCATGATCAGCTCCCGCAGCTCCATGCGCGCAGCCTCGGAAAGCTGCTTGGAGTCGTTGACCAGAGGATGGCTGAAATCGTCCGGCAGAATCACGGCGGCGGCATAGACCGGGCCGGCGAGGCATCCGCGGCCGGCCTCGTCGGTCCCCGCCTCGAGGACGCCGGCGATGCTGCACGCCGGCAGCGGCGCATGGGCCTTAGCAGACCTGGTCATAGCTCATTATGGCCTCGACAAGGTAGAGGGCCACAATCTGATCGCGGCGGACTTCCATGTCGTCGTAGTCGGGATTGGCGCTGTGGAGAGTCACCATGTCAGGGTCGCTGTTGCGGCGGACGAATTTCACCAGCCGGTAGTCCTCGAGGATAACCACATATATCTGCCCCCACGAAATCGGCGACTGCAGGCTGACGGCGCGGATGGAGATATAGTTGCCGGAATTGATGCGGGGACTCATCGAGTCGCCGGCCACACGGACAAGAGGGTACTGGGGGTCGACGCCGGGCAGATCGCAGTAGCCTACGATTCGCTCCTGGGTGAACATACGGCTAAGGGGCACGCATCCGGCGGTGACGTCGATGTCATATACCGGCGCACCCTTGACTACGGCGCCGCCCGGTTCCGGCCCGCAGGCCGCCGAAACGCGGGGGTAGGGCACATCGCGGCCCGTGGTGAGCCATTCCTTGCTCACGCCGAGATTCACCACCAGGCGGTTGATGAAGCTCTGTCCGGGCTCCTGCTTGCCGGAGAGCACGCGGCTGAGGTATGCGGGGTCGGTACCGGCCTGGCGGGCGAAGCCGGCCTGGTTGGTACGGGAGAGTTTCATCAGATAGCGCAGTCGGTCCTGAAAGGACGCCGACGGCTCCGGAATCTCTATTTCATCGAAAAAATTCTTCATATCTTGCAAAAATCAATATCAATATTGCAAAATTACAACAATTTATTGATACCGCAAAATACGCTTTGCGCATATACGACAAATTTTCCATTGACAGCGTGCTATGGCTGAGCGGGTGGCGGATTTTTTGTACTTTTGCATTTACTTTGCATTAAAAACCGACTATCACATGACTGTAGGAGACAAAATACCCGAAATACTCGGCATCGACCAGAACGGTCGTCAAATCAAGGCGTCCGACTACCGCGGCCGCAAAATCGTGCTTTACTCATATCCCAAGGCCAACACCGGCGGCTGCACCGCCGAAGCCTGCTCCCTGCAGGCACACAGCGCCGAACTCCGCGCGGCCGGCTACGACATCATAGGCGTCAGCAAGGACCGCCGGGAAGCGCAGCAAAAATTCGCAGAGGCCCACGGCCTGGAATTTCCTCTGATTGCCGACACGGACACGCGCCTGCTTCAGGAACTGGGCTGCTGGGGCGAGAAAGTGGCCTGCGGACGCCGCACGATAGGCACGCTGCGGACGACGTACCTTGTCGACGAAAACGGTATCATCACCAAGATATTCGGCCCGAAGGAAATCAAGACCAAAATCCACGCCGAACAGATACTCGATTACCTCAACGCATGAGCCAGCTCAAAGGACATCTGTGCATGGCCGGGGCCAACACCATGTGGGGCCTGATGGCGCCCATCGCAAAGCTGGTGATGAGCGTGGGCGTGGTCATGCCTCTGTTCCTGGCCAATGCGCGAATCGTGGGAGCCGCCGTGCTTTTCTGGCTGCTGTCGCTGACGCAGCCCGGCGAACCGGTTCCGGCGGCCGACAAGTGGCGCCTGGCCGGCGCGGCCATGCTCAGCATCCTCTTCAACCAGGGTTGCTTCATTGTGGGCGTGGGCTATACCTCCCCGGGTGAGGCGTCGATTATCACCACGACGATGCCCATGTGGGTCATGGCCTTAGGGGCAATCTTCTTCGGGCAGAAACTCACCCTGCGGAAGCTCGGCGGCATAGCCTTGGGCGCCGGAGGCGCGCTGATGCTGATTGTCAGCGGCATGAGCACCGCCGTACGCGGCAATAATCCGCTCTTAGGCGATATCCTGGTGCTCGTGGCCCAGATGTCGTACGCCAGCTATCTGCTCATCTACCGCAATTTCATCAGGCGCTATTCGCTGGTTACGCTGATGAAGTGGATGTTCACCTTTGCCTCCATCGGCGTGATAATAATCTCGATGCCGACCATGCTGGCCACGGACTACGCCGCCCTGGACGGGCTGCAAATCGCCGGCGTCGCCTACGTGGTTGTCTGCGGTACCTTCCTGGCCTATGTGTGCATGACCTACGGCCAGAAGACCCTGCGGCCCGAGGTCGTAGGGATGTACAATTACCTGCAGCCGGTAATCTCCATGCTCGCGGGCCTTAGCCTGGGCCTGGACCGTTTCTCTCCCCTGAAAGGCCTGGCAATAGCAATGGTGTTCAGCGGCGTCTACATCGTGGCTACCGGAGCGTCCCGGCAGCCTGAAAGAAAGCTAAGTATCAAAGCCAACGAACAAATCTGAAAAACCGACGCCATGAGCTACACACTTAAACCCGGCACAACACTGCACGGAAACACATACAGGATTCTGCGCTTCCTCAGCAGCGGAGGTTTCGGCTGCACTTACGAGGCTGAGCATATTCTTCTTGGCTCGCGAGTGGCGGTGAAGGAACTGTTCGTCCGGGATTTCTGCCTGCGCGACGAGGCTACGGGCGCCGTGAGCGTTGCCTCCAGGGAGCGCGAACCCCTGGTAGAACGAATCCGCAGCAAGTTCATAGAGGAAGCGCGCGTGCTCTACGGCTTCAAGCATCCGGGAATCGTGAACGTTTCCGACCTGTTCGAGGAAAACGGCACGGCTTATTACATAATGGACTTCATCGACGGGCGCTCCCTTGCCGACATTGTCAGCCAACGGGGCGCGCTGCCGGAGGACGAAGCCGTTGGCTATATCCGCCAGGCGGCCGAAGCCCTGCGCTACGTCCACTCGAAAACGCGGCTGCACCTGGATATAAAGCCCGCAAACATAATGATTAACCCCGCCGGGAAGGCGATTCTTATAGACTTTGGCGTATCCAAGCAGTACGACGAAGTCAACGGTCAGAACACATCGACGTTGATGGGCGTAACTCCCAACTACGCGCCGCCGGAGCAGATGGCCAACGACGTGAAACTCTTCCTCAAGGCCACGGACATCTACGCCCTCGGCGCAACTCTATATACCCTTCTTACCGGTCAGCTGCCAACGCCGGGCATGAAACGACTATTCGGCGAGACCCTCGACCCGTTGCCTCCCGGGATATCCGAGACGACACGTAAGGCCGTTGAACACGCAATGACCCTCGACCGCAACACCCGAACTCCCGATACCGAAACATTCCTGAGCGAACTCGCCGACCCAGCCGAACCCGCCAAACCCGCGGAAGAAAACGAAACAAAACAGTTCTCAGACACCAATGCGGCAAAGCCGTCAACCACCATTCCGGCCTCAGGACCAATTGTGTCATGGCCTTCGACAGCCATTCCACCCTCCCCTTCAACCTCCTCAGGCAAAGCAACGGAAAAAGCAACATGTCCGGCAGACACTGGCGACATAGAGCTGAGAATATTTAGGGGAAATAATGGTAAATGGGGCTTCTGTGACAAGGCATTCCGGGAAGTCATTCCTTGCATCTATGAGGATGCAGATTCTTTCTCAGAAGGTCTGGCAAGAGTAAGGAAATCAGGCAAATGGGGCTTTATCAATAAAACAGGCCGAGAAGTCATTCCTTGCATTTACGATACCGTAGGTGATTTCTCAAAAGGGTTGGCAAGTGTCAGAAAATCCGGCAAATGGGGCTTTATCAATAAAACAGGCCGGGAAGTCATTCCTTGCATCTATG
>USGZ01000094.1 GCA_900554265.1 uncultured Porphyromonadaceae bacterium | reverse complement strand
CGCCCGGCTGGATTCCGGCGTCCTGCGCGGCTCCGCCGCTGATTACCTCGACGATGTAGAGGGTGTCGTTGATCATCTGGAACTGGATTCCGATGCCGTAGAATGAGCCTTCGAGGTCGCGGTTGGCGGCAACTCGCTCCGAGGCGGGAATGTAGACGGAATGCGGGTCGAGGTTGTGGAGCATCTCGGGCAGGGTGAGTTCGACCAGGCTGTCGAAGTCGACTTCGTCGACGTAGTTGTCCGTGATGATGTCGAATACTTCATTGAGTTTGTCGAGGGCCGCGCGGTCGCGGTCGGCGTGCGAGAGCAGGCGGCCGCCCCAGAGGCCGATTACCAGAAAGACGGCCGCCGTCAGGGGCAGCCAGAGCATATATTTTCTTCCGCTGTTGGATTGCATGTGGATGAAGGTTTATTCCGGGTCGTTTTCCAGGTGGACAACCTCGATGCCGGCGCGCTCGAGCAGGCGGATGCCGTCGGGAAGGCGGTAGAGCTCGCCGAAGACCACGCGGCGTATTCCCGCCTGGATTATCAGCTTGGCGCATTCGAGGCAGGGTGAGGCGGTGATGTAGAGGGTCGAGCCGCTGCTGGAGTTGTTGCTGCGGGCCACTTTCGTTATCGCGTTGGCCTCGGCGTGGAGGACGTAAGGCTTGGTGGTTCCGTCCTCGTCCTCGCAGATGTTCTCGAAGCCGGCGGGAGTGCCGTTGTAGCCGTCGGAGATAATCATTTTGTCCTTGACCAGGAGGGCGCCGACCTTGCGGCGCCGGCAGTAGGAGTTTTCGGCCCATATGGCGGCCATGCGCAGATAGCGGCGGTCGAGGAGTTCCTGTTTGTCGTTGTGGCTGTACATCGGTTCAGTGTCCTTTCTCTAATTAATGGATGCAAAGGTACACATTTTGGAGTTAAGGAGATTATTTTTTTGAAAATTTCCGGGGTTGATTTATGAAAAACAGCGAAAAATGGTTAACTTTGAGGCCAGATTATCAAAAACAACCAATTTCTCTAAAAAACCAACCATGAAAAAGCATTACTTAGCATTGGTGGCTATGGCAGTAATGGCCGCCCCTGCCTTCGGACAGGTGCGCGCCGCAGCCGAGCCCGTCAAGTTGCTTTCCGCTCCCTGCGGACTGATGGCTCCCGTATGGTCGCCGGACGGCTCGAAAATCGCCGTTACCTCCGATAACTATCAGGGAATTTTCATCGCCGAGGCGGATGGCGCCAATCTCCGTCAGCTGACCGCCGATGCCGGCACAGGCTACAAGATGGCCTGGAGCGCCGACTCGCGCACAATCCTCTCCCGCGCCAAGATAGAGCAGGGCGGCCGCAACTTCTACGAGATGCGCACCTATGCCCTCGACGGCAGCGCTACAGTGACAGCCGCCAAGGCCCGCACCAGCGCCCAGCCCGGCGCCACCTCAGCTACGGGCATCTACCGCGTCATGACCGCCGATCCGGCCAATGCGACGGCTTCCGTGGCCGCCCTGGGTCAGTTCGCCGGCAAGACCGTGATCAACCCGGCCCTCAGCCCCGACGGCAGCGCCATCGCCTTCCAGATTCCCGGCAAGGGCATGTGGCTCATCAACGCCGACGGCAGCGGCCTGCGCAGCCTCGGCCAGGGTTCCCATCCCGCATGGATGCCGGACAACCGTACCATCGTCTACACTATCGTAGAGGACAACGGCCAGAACTTCACCGCCTCCACCCTGCGCAGCATGGACCTGCGCACCGGCGCAACCGCCGACATCCTGGCCACTGCCGGCTATATACCCATGACGCCCGCAGTCGCTCCCGACGGCTCCAAGGTAGCCTTCGAGAACGCCGCCGACGCCTCCATCTACGTTGTCGAACTCGCTAAATAATACAAGGCCATGAAAAAGAATTTCTCAAGACTCGCAAGTGCCGCCCTTTTCGCCGGCGCAGCATTCGTGGCTATGCCCGCTTTCTCCGCAGAAGTCGAAGGCTGGGGCGATTTCAAGCTCTATCTCGACCCCGGTCATGCCGGAAAGGAAAACATCGGTCTCTACAGCTACTCCGAAGCGCAGAAGACCCTGCGCGTGGCCCTGGGCATCCAGGATTTCCTCAAGCAGTACACTGATATGCCCGAGGAAAACCTCAAGCTCTGCCGCTATACCGACAACGACCAGATATCCCTCGAAGAGCGTTCCGACGAAGCCAACGCCTGGGGCGCCGACTTCTTCTACTCCATCCACTCCGACGCCTCCGCGCAGGTCAACACTATCGTCACCCTCTTCGGCGGCTGGAAGCTCAACGGCGAACTCGTAGAGAAGACGCCCAACGGCGGCAAGGCCTACGGCGATATCCTCGAGCCCAACCTCTCCGGCGTGATGCGCATCGGCAGCCGCGGCAACCGCTACGACCGTGAGTTCTATATGCCCGGCGAGGATACCCACGAGAACCAGTTCCCCTACCTGAGCGTCAACCGCCGCACCACAATGGCCTCCCTGCTCAGCGAGGGCGGCTACCATACCCTGCCTGAACAGCAGGCACGCAACATCAACGACGACTACAAGCGCCTCGAATCCTTCGCCGCCTTCCAGTCGATTCTCAAATACCGCGGCCTGACTCTGCCCGCCCAGACCTTCCTGACAGGCGTTGTCTCCAACTCCGAGAATGGCCAGGCCCTCAACGGCGCCACCGTGAAAGTCGGCGACCAGACATATACCACCGACTCCTACGAGAGCCTCTTCAACCAGTACACCCGTAACCCGAACCTGATCCACAACGGTTTCTATGTATTCAAGGACCTTGAAGCCGGTTCGACCGTAGACGTCGAGTTCTCCGCTCCCGGTTTCGAGAGCACCACAAAGCAGGTTGTCATCAAGGCCGGCGGCGAGACTTCCGCCGACTACGTGACCTTCCTGGACGTTGCCCTCACCAATGCTTCTCCGGCAAAGATCGACGCCATCTCTCTTACGGACCTCAACTCCGTATCCTCCCGCTATCCTCTGGTAATCACTTTCTCCCGCAACATGAACCGCCAGAGCGTTGAGGAGGCATTCAGCATCAACAACGACGCCGAAGTGACTCTCAGCTGGGATAACGACTACACCCTCAACGTAGACCTCTCGAAACTCGAGGCTCTCTGGGAATACACCATCACCATCGACGGCACCAAGGCCCGCAACAGCCAGACCAACCAGCTGCTCGACGGCGACGGCGACGGCACCGAGGGCGGCGACTACGTCCTGACCTTCACCATGGCCGAACCGGACCTTACCGCTCCCGAAATCGTCGGCACATATCCCGAGGCCGAAGGCGAGGCTCTCTACACCAAGCGTCCGCCCATCAGCATCCAGTTCAATGAGGTTATCGACTGGAACGAGGATGCCAACAGCGGCTGGTTCGAAGTCAAGGACGCCAACGGCAAGGTTTATGAAATCGGCCATGTCAGCCACGCCATCGTTGGCGACGCTTCCGTCCTGACCTGCTATCTCAACGAAGACCTGGCCAGCGACTGCGCTGTTCTGGTGACTCTGAAACCCGTCAAGGACCTCTCCGGCAACGAAACCGAACCCATCGCGTTCCGATTCCTTACCGAATACCGCGCAATGACCGCGTCCACCATGATTCAGCAGCTCGACTCCGAAGGCGACTTCTGGGCTCCGGGCGGCTCCGGCTCCTCCAAGGGACTTTCCGAGGAAGGCAACGCACTCACCACGCTTCCCTTCTCGCCCTATCACGGAATCAACTCCTGCATGGACATCGTCTACTCCTTCGACCCTGACTCCTCCGACCCCTACTGGATGATCCGCGACCATAATCCCAAGGCCAACGGTCTGACTCTCCGCGGCACCAACGGTGTTATCACCATGTGGGTCTACGGCGACAACTCCGGCAACGAAACGGGTCTGTTCATCCGCGACTTCTCCTCGAACGGCCTCCTGCGCCGCGCCGAACCTCTGACCGTCGACTTCCTCGGCTGGAAGCCTTTCGTATGGGACCTGGCCAACGATGAGACCGCAGCCTTTACCGGAACCAATCCCAGCATGAAGGCAAAATGGTATCTGGACGCCATCTACATCAACCACTGGAACAGCCCCGACGAAGCCATCTTCGACGAAGAGGAAGAAGGCTACCGCAACTGGTCCGGCGAAATCGGCTACTACGAGATGCAGCAGAGCACCTGGGACGACTCCGCCGAGCGCACTGCATCGATTACCGACATCGACCTCCCCGGCAGTGGCGTGGCTGACATCGCTGTGGCAAACATCACCATGAGCCTCCGCGGCGGTGTCCTCACCGTCAGCGCTCCGGAAGCAATCCGTCTGGTGACCGTCACCGCTATCGACGGCCGCACCGAACTCAGCGTCGCTCCCGCAGCTATGGAAGCCGCCGTTTCCATGGAAACGCTCCCCGCAGGCATCCATATCGTCACGGTAGCAACCGCTTCCGGTAGCCGTACCGCCAAGATTGTCCGCTGATGCGGTAAACCGCACCCTTTATATCCGGCGCCCGGCCCTCAGCGAGCCGGGCGCTGATTTTTTTGCTTGCCCGGTAAGGGAACTGCCGGAGCTATTTTGGAAGCCTGCGCCGACGTTTCGGGCAAGTGTTTGACCGTAAGAGTATTCGCTTGGTGCGCGCCTTGGAATTATTCGCAGAAAGGGTGTCAAAGTTGTCCTATATGGTATATTTTCGTTTACTTACGATTCTTAAGTCTTTGCCCGAACATGCGTTTGAAAGCATTCTCGGACGGCTTTTGGTCAAAACTAAAGCAAAACGCGGCCTCAGGCCCTCGGAAGGGGCTTGCAAATATCCATTTTGCTTTATATCTTTGCATTGAAATAGAGCTACATAACTATAGGAAATGTCAGCTCCGCCACTTGTAAGCTTAAAGAAAAAACCAATCTATCTTTACCATAGTTAATATCCGGAATAACTACAAGAAACAGTAACAGGAGATCTAAACCATGCCACGCCAATATTTCGATACACTCGACCTGACCATTCTGGACGCATTGTCCAGGAATGCCCGCACGCCGTATCTGGAGATAGCGCGGGAATTCGGAGTCAGCGGCGCTGCCGTCCATCAGCGTGTCCAGCGCCTTATGGCCAACAATGTAATCGTAGGCACGAGCTGCAATCTATCCGCCGAGGCACTCGGCTTCACCACGGTAGCCTACGTCGGGCTCAACCTCCAGCCCGACGCGTCCTTCGACGCCGTTCTGCGCTCGCTCAAGGAAATCCCGGAAGTTACGGAATGTCATCTTGTCACGGGGCCCTATGATCTGCTCATCCGTCTCGAAGCCCACGACAACCACCATCTCTTCGACCTGGTACAGCAGAAACTGCGCCCCCTCGGCATAGCGCGCACCGAGACCATGCTCTCCTTCCGCGAGGAATTCAAGCGCCCGCTTCCGATTACCAACGACTGACCGGCATCCGTGCCGCCGGTTGCGCCCTACACGCCCTCCGCTGCGTTTCCGGAGGGCTTTTTTCGTTTTTTACACATTAAAAAACAATGCTCTGAAAAATAATTGCTACCTTTGCACATTAATAAAATAAAAACCTAATAATTCACATATTTCGCCATGGATATTTCCCATATCGAACACATCGGCATTGCAGTTCCTTCGCTGGACGAGGCAATCCCCTTCTACGAGAACATACTCGGTTTCAAATGCTTCGCAATCGAAGAAGTACCTGACCAGAAAGTGCGCACGGCGTTCTTCAAAGTCGGCCAGACCAAAATCGAACTCCTCGAAGGCACAGCCGAGGACAGCGCCATCTGCAAGTTCATCGCCAACAACGGCGGCCGCGGCGGCATCCAGCACGTCGCTTTCGCCGTCGAGGACGGTGTGGCCAACGCACTGGCCGAAGCCGAGGAGAAAGGCTGCCGCCTGATCGACAAGGCTCCCCGCAAGGGCGCCGAAGGCCTCAACATCGCCTTCCTGCACCCCAAATCCACCGTCGGCACTCTGGTGGAACTCTGCGAAGATCCCAAAAAGAAATAAGGACGGCCGAAAAGGTATTTCAAGTTCGCGGCGACGCAGCCGCGGACTTGAATATTTCATGATTCAAACTTAACATCATAGCAACTCATCATGAGCAGCCAACTTGAAAAAGTAAAAGAACTTATCGACCTCCGCGCGGAAGCTAAAATCGGCGGCGGCCAGAAAGCCATCGACAAACAGCACGAACGCGGCAAATATACCGCCCGCGAACGAATTGCCCAACTCCTGGACGAAGGTTCCTTCGAGGAACTCGACATGTTCGTCCGTCACCGTTGCTACAACTTCGGTCAGGAGAAGAAGTCTTACCTCGGCGACGGCGTCGTTACCGGCTACGGCACAATCGATGGCCGTCTGGTATATGTCTTCGCCCAGGACTTCACCGTATTCGGCGGTTCGCTCTCCGAGACCATGGCCCTGAAGATCTGCAAGATTATGGACATGGCCATGAAGATGGGCGCTCCCGTTATCGGTCTCAACGACTCCGGCGGCGCGCGTATCCAGGAAGGCATCAACGCCCTCGCCGGCTACGCCGAAATCTTCCAGCGCAATATCCTTGCCTCCGGTGTCATCCCGCAGATTTCCGCAATCCTCGGCCCCTGCGCCGGCGGCGCAGTCTACTCCCCGGCTCTTACGGACTTCACCATCATGGCCAAGGGCATCTCCTACATGTTCCTTACCGGCCCGAAGGTCGTAAAGACCGTTACGGGCGAGGACGTAAGCCAGGACGCTCTCGGCGGCGCCGAGGTCCACA
>USGZ01000093.1 GCA_900554265.1 uncultured Porphyromonadaceae bacterium | reverse complement strand
CCTCCCGGCGGGCGCGTTCGGCCTCCTCGCGCTTGCGGGCGGCGTAGGCGTTGCGGGCCTGCTGGACCTGGTATGGGACGGTATCTTTCTTTGCGGGGTCGACGTCGTTCTCCATGCCGGTGAAGCCTGAGCGTATCTGGTCGAAGAGTTTGGTGAAGGGTGCGCGGCGCTCGTTCATGGCTCGGAGGGTGCGCTTGGCTTTGTCGATATAGTCGGCGCAGCGGCGGTCGAGGTCGTCGGACATGCCGGCGCTCTGAATCTCGGCGAGGAGTCTCTTGCCGAAGTCGGAGCAGCGGGCGGAGGACTGCGCGTTGGTGTTGTAGGCGTCGGGGGCGCTGCTGACTATCATCTGCACGTTCTCCTGGCGGAGGATAGGCAGGATGCTGTTGTCGTTGTCGTTCATAGCGTTTCGGGATTGTAAGGTGATTTCAGAAGACGTCATCCTCGCCGGCGGCCGAGGTCTCGGGGTTTACGGTGACGCCGGCGGAGGTGTCGGGGGCGGGTGCGAAGCCGTTGTCGCGTTTGGGGAGGACTTCGCCGGTGGCGGTGTCGACGATGGAGCCGTCGGCGAGCCCGTAGATATCGTCCTTGATTTCCATCTCGTCGACCTGCTGGGACTCGAACTGGGTGGCGCGGCCGACGCGGGCCTTGGGGTAGGACTTGAAGGCGTGCTTGATGCACTTGGCCACAAGGAATCCGGGGTCGATTCTGTAAGTGTTGTCGGATTGCTTGCCGTAGAGGGCATTGGGGTCGCCCTTGACCCAGCGGCGGTTCTGCTCGTCCCACTTGCGGTTCTGCCGTGCGGAATATCCTGCCAGGCGGCTCCAGTCTTCGGGGAGCATGACGGCATAGTCGGGGGTGCCGTCGGCGCGGGTAATCTTCATGAAGCAGGCGATGATATTGCCGGAGGTGTGTGGGAGGCGACAGGTGTAGTTGACGAACTTGTTGCCGTTGCGTTCGCCGAACTCGAATTCGTCCTCGGCGTAGACGATGACGGGGTTGTCGGCGTGGCGTATCTGGCCGACGCGGGCGCGGTAGACGAGCTCGCCGTAGCCGGAGATTGTGAGGACGCACTGGGTCTCGTACTTGTTCTTTTTGTTGCCCTGCGCGTCGAGATAGGAGTCGACGACGATGGAACGCGATAGGAGGTATGCCTGAGCGCGGGTGCCGGCATCGAGGGACAGTCCGGAGATTGCC
Source organism: uncultured Porphyromonadaceae bacterium (assembly GCA_900554265.1). Taxonomy (GTDB): domain Bacteria; phylum Bacteroidota; class Bacteroidia; order Bacteroidales; family Muribaculaceae; genus CAG-873. The sequence continues at coordinate 5,548 of USGZ01000093.1, read as the reverse complement.
ACGTCGAGGAAGGCGGTAAAGATTGAGAAGCGGGTGCAGTTCTTGCGGATGTCTTCCTTCTCGCCGATGATGCGGCTGAAGTTGCGGCTCTCGCGTTCATAGGCAGCCTCGCCGGAGATGCCGGTGGCGGGCGTCCACATGGCCTCGTAGATTTGGATGAACTTGTCGCGCACGAAGTCGTTGGCGACGATGTCCTGAGGCTCGAGTTTGTTGATTTGTTCTACTGTAAGATTGATTTTGCTCATGGATTGAGTGATTTATGGATGATTGTTGATTGGTGGGAGAAGCAGGAGTCGAACCTGCGAAGCGATTATCGCAATGCGGCAGTGGACAGCCGCAACACCTTGGCCACTTGGTTGTATTCTCCCGGGGGTGGCTACCTCGATGGCTCCAGGTAGTCCTGTTGAGTTCTTTGCAGCAGCCGCAGGTCGGCGGTGCGGTACTCGACCCTGCCCGGACGTTTGCAGGGGCTGACTTTGCCCTGGCGGCGCCATCGCTCGACGTTGGCCCTGCCGAACATCTCGAAGGCCTTGCGCTGGCTGACGAATTCGGGGTCGGCGGCGTCCTCTTTGAGGAGTTTGACTACGGCTGTTGCAATCGCTTTCACGAAGACGCCGAAGGTTACGTTCTTGTCGCTGAACTGAAAGAATGTCATCGGTCAGTCCTCGCTGTCGTTGCCGACGCCGCGGCACATGGCGTCGTAAGCCATCAGCCAGGGGTCGCTGTTGCGCCAGCGTTTGTATAGGCGCGCCAGGAAGTATGCTGCGCCGAAGCCGAGGACTTTGTTGGCGATGAAGTGGAGCTCCCAGGCCGGGCCCTGTTCCTGGCCGAAAATGAACAGGAAGGCGAATGCCGCCAGGGCGAGGAGGATGCTTATGCGGATAATCGATATGGTCTTATTCATGATTGTTGCTGTTAAAGGGTTTCCTGGACTGAGTCGTACAGCTCCCAGCGGAGCTCGAGAAGACGCCGGCGGCCTTCCTCGGTGTCGGCGATGCTGAGGAGGATATCGATTTTGAAGTAGTCCCAGCGGCGGAATCCGCTGGCCTTTTCAAGGAGTTTGCGGTCGAAGTCGGTCATTGGTGTTGAGTTTTAGAGAGTTTCTGTTTTGCTCCCGCGGGCCCATTCGATTCGGCTGCTCGCGCTTTTCCGCGGGATTTTCATTAACTTTGAGGTGCCAAAAAAAATCAATGAAGTATGAGTGAGAAAGAGATTTTGCGGCCTATGGTCGAGAAGATTAGCTCGGAGCCGTGTCCGTATTGTGGCCGGCATCACCGCGTCGTCATCTCCGATATTCCGGGCATCTATATTGAGCTGGTGGGCGAAGCTTGCAGCGAGTGGGTGACGCTGGTCCACAGCAAGGCCAGGAAGGTCTTGGAGAATTGCAGCAAGGGCAATCTTCCGAAGTAGTTGCGTCCCCAGTATAGGGCAGTCCGGAGGACGGGGGCCACTCTGTCGCCGGCGAGATTGTAGAACTCGCCGCGCTGGTTCGTGGACAGATATGGAGGCAACTCTTTGTTCATATTCCGGCCTTGTCGAGGGCGGCTTCCTCTTCGACGGAGCCCCGCCAGGTGTCGAGGTACTCGTTGACGTTTGCGTAGGTGTTGTCGTCGCGGTCGTAGCCGCGGGCATCGCAGAAGGCGTTCCAGGAAGCCTCGGCGCGGCGCTGCTCGAGCGCGGTCTTGCTGGTGGTGCAACCGGAGAGTGTGCCGCCGGCGAGGGCCATGGCCAGGATGAGATAGGTCATTACTTTACGCATTGGGGAATAGTTCTTCGGGGGTTGTGTTGAAGTGGCGGGCAAGGACTGCTTTGGTAAGGGCATCGGGTTCGCCGTAACTGTCGCCTTCGCCCAGCCATCGGCGCACGGTGAGCTCGCTCTTCTGTGTTACCGCCGCAATCTCTTTGACGAATGCAGTTGCCGGGGCCTGGGGCCTGGGCTGCTCTTTTGCGCTGGCATAAAGCTCTTTTAATGTCATAATATTTTTGTAGTCTTGCGTATTTATTGTTATCTTTGCGACATAAGTTTTATGTCACGGTGCAAGGATAAACATAATGTTTATTCGGCACAATGGTTTATATAAACATTTAACAACACTTAACAATAACAGCTATGAATACTGTATTCAATGCGCTCAAGTACGACTTTGAGGCTTCGCAGCTTCCATCACCATACGACCCGATGACTGTCAGGACGCTGTGTCAGATAGTCGATTCTATACAAAAAGGCGAAACAACCCTCAATGAATTTGAAGATTATCTCGCCGATAATGGTCTGGGTTTGACTCCTCGCGGGCAGCGGAAGCAGAAACAGTTCGGAGACGTGTGCTATTCTTTCGTCTCGAACGTACTGTCGTATCTCGAAACCAAAGAGCGGTAAGGTATTTGCTTCTCCCCCTGTTTGAGGGGAGTGCGCAGATGCCGAATTTCGAGCATGACATCCGCAAGGTCATCTTGAATACGGCGTTCTGCATAGGCAAACGCCGAATCTACATATCCTGCATTGACTGCGTCAAGCCCTCTAAGGTTGACATGACGCATGTAAGTGAGCTCCTGTGCAATATCGTGGACTTCGTCCAATATTGCAGCGATAAGATTGGCGTCCACTCCGTCGTATCCGGGAAGGTTTACCGTTGCCATAGCTTTTGAATCTGACACCGCAGATTAATTAATATATTCGTCATCCGGTGTAATGACGATGCAAATATAAACATAATGTTTATGAAAGACAAAGAAAAACTGAATAGAATCATAGAAGCTTTATGCCGTGGGAGTAAAGCAGAATTTGCACGCACCATGGAGGTGTCGCCTCAAACTATTACTAATTGGATGAATCGAGGCATCAGCAAAGAAGGATTAGCATCAATACAGAAAGTGTACCCAACTATTTCTTCTGAGTGGCTTCTCACCGGCGAGGGTGATATGATTCGCAGGAATTTTCAGAATGAAGTCGAGGATATAGGGCCGGAGGAGCGCCGGAAGGTTGAAGCCCACCTCGCCGAAGGCCGGGCTACGTTGATACCGCTTATCCATATCGATAGCGTAGGCGGCGTGTATTCGTCCAACGAGTTTGCAGCGTCCGAGCAGTACGTAGAGCGCATGCTACCTTTCCCCGGCGCTCGCGATGGCGATGTGGCCATTCTGCAGTCCGGCAGCTCTATGGCGCCGACCATACCGGCAGGCGCCATCCTGCAGATACGCCGCGTCGACAACTGGCAGGAGTACTTCGGCTACGGCGGCGACTTCGTGCTGTGGCTGACCGATGACCGCCGCATCACCAAGCAGGTGCTTAAGTACGGCCCCGACCCGGCCAACTATGTCACCTGCCACTCCTACAATCCCGAATCCGCCGACGAAGAACTTCCCAAGTCCATGATAAAGCAGGTTTGGAAAGTAGTAAATGTACTGATTAATAAAGGATGGTAAAAAGTAGTAAACATGATATTCAAAAAAGTAATCGTCGCTTTGGTTTTTCTATTGGCTGTTTTTGGGTGTTCTTCCATAACTGCACAGACTATCCTCGGCATTAAAGTGGGAGAGAGCTTAGTCAATGCTAAAAGCGTTCTGAAGACTCGCTATGGGAGTAAGTTGTATGAGAGCAGTGGCAATTTGAAGTTATCAGATTTTGCAATGGGGCCTATTAACTTCAAATACGGCGAATTATCCTTCCAATGGAGTGGTGAAACTTCCAAAATGGTCGGAGCTTCATTTCAGGATTGGGATGAACCAAATGAGACGGAAAGATTAATCCAGAAAAGGGAAAGTCTAAAAAACATATTAGGCTCAAAGTACGCGTTATATGAGTACGTAAATAAGCAGGGATTCAAATGCTATGAATTCATCGGTGACGAAGTAGATGGCATCACGATGCATGGCGTTATAACTATAGACCGCTCAGAAGGTAATGATGGTACTAAAAGACTGTATTTGTGTTTAATTTACGAACCCATTGCGGCTTTTATCAACGATAGCTCTGACTTCTGACGAAATGTACTGATTAATAAAGGCTGGTAAAATGAAGAAATACTTGTGCTTGGTGTTTGTTTTAATGCTGACTCTATCAGCTTACGCGCAGGAGAGCTGGGATGCGGAAACATGCCATTACACCAATCACACCTGGCATTTCCATTGGAATCTTAACAGAGAACTTAAGTGGGAAAAAGAACAGGCCGACGAACCGCATACCGTCTTTCGGGTCCGGTCTCCTTATGATGGGCTGATTGCGTTTGTAAATATAATACCTTTCGCTTCTGAAGAGCAAAAGCAGTTTGATTTTTGGCAGAATTTCGATACCTATAAAGGTGTTCTCGAAGAGTCGTGGCGGCGAGTAGAACAGCGAACTGGTGGTACTATAGCGCCAATCAGAATTGAGAAGTGCCGTTTCTTCGGTGAAAACGCTATCAAGATATTGGCTAAAACTGATTTACATGATGATGTCGTCAATGAGACATCATACGGGTATACCTACACTTTCCCTAAAGACGGCGCTACCTGGAGCGTTTCTGTGAAAACCAGTCCTGAAGTTTGGGAACTCGCAGGAGAAGATGGAATCAAAGAACTTTTTATAGGCTTAGGACCTAACGCAAAATGAAAATATCGGTATTTTTAATCGTTGCAGCATTATTGGTTGCCGGTTGTTCTGGCTCAGATTATGCCCCTGTTGGCGAATTAGTATTCGCCGATGACAATGCAGTGTATCACACGAATAGTAGTTGCCATAATTTGACTAATGGCAAGGATATGAATGGGCATCCAATCTATGCGATGAATCCTTGCGATACTTTCGTGTTTATCTTTAAAGACTACGAGAGAGTTTGTTCAAACTGCGTTTCAGCAGAGGAATTTCTGCATCTCAAATCCATCAGCGAGCACAACAAAAGATATAAAGCTAACAGGCAATGGCTCTATGACAAAATGGTCAGGGCGAATTACTTCAGCGGTTCCTATGACACCTTTGTAAGAGAATTATCCAATCAGGGAGTGCGATTGATATCTTACAATAAAGCCCTGGAACTTGGCCTTGCTGTGGGTACATATGCTGAATTCACCCAAATGCTGGGCTATTACGAGTAAGGAGTGTTAAAACCGAGGATTTGACTAGCAATGAAAATTCTATTATTAATCACACCTCTCGCCATCGCATTTATTCTGGGATGGTTGTTTATGGCGATAAAGGCGGCTAATGATCCAGATGTGATTGCTGCGTCTGATTTGCGGATGAGCGTGACAAGGTATAGACTTTACCGAGCACTATTTGAAGAGTTGCAGTCGGTGTATAAACAGTATGGAACTTCATCTCAATATGCGGAAGTCTACTTCCGAACCAAAATCTACCCAAGGATTAAGAATCAAAATGAATGGAGACGATATAGCGATTTCCGAATGAAAAACTTATTCAGACTATGAAGAAGCTCTTAACTTGGCTGTTGACAATATTCGCAGCTTTATTAACCATGATTGTCGGGTCGCTGATACTTTCTGTGGTCGGCCTCGATGGAAGCGCCTTTAAGATGGTTGTCGCCGGGCTCGCTATCGGCGTTGGCCGTGTAGT
>USGZ01000092.1 GCA_900554265.1 uncultured Porphyromonadaceae bacterium | reverse complement strand
CTGATGGACCTGATGAGCGAGGACGAACTCCTCGGCGTCATAGGCCATGAAATCGGCCACGTGTTGCGCCACCACTCCAAGAACGCCTTCCGCACCCAGCTGCTCTCGGACGCCCTCAAGGACGCCGTCGCCGCCACAGGCAGCCGCGCGGCCGCCCTGACCGAATCCCAGCTCGGCACACTGACGCAGGGACTGATCAACGCCCGCTACTCGCAGAAGCAGGAAAAGGAAGCCGACGACTGCGGCTATGAATTCCTGGTCGCCAAAGGAAAGAATCCCTGGGGCATGGTCATGGCCTTCGAGAAACTGCAGTCCCTGGAGGGCGAGCAAGGCCAGAGCACCTATATCCAGAAGATGTTCTCCTCCCATCCCGAGACTCAGGACCGCATCGAGCGCATGAGCCGCCGATGCGAGCGGGACCACTATACCCGCCCCGAAACCAAGTAACGGACACGTGCCTTCCGAGCGCCGTCATCCTATAGATTTGCTATAGACAAATCGCATTTTAAGGCTCAGTGCATGGCCGGATATTGGGTCTGTGCGGATTTTTCGCTAACTTCGCGCAACATAGTTCTGAAAACTTTATGCGCTCACTTCTATTCCTGATACTGACTGCACTTGTCGTTCTGTCGCCGGGCTGCGCCGGCGGCGGTCAGGCAGAACCTGCCGCCGGCAATCGCGCCGGCCTCCTCCACAGCCTCGCCGAATCACTGCGTACCGCAGGCGCTGCTTCCGATACCTTTATCGCTGTTCAGCAGCAGGCCGTTGACGAACTGAGGCGCACCGGCTCCCCCTATGCCGTCGAAATCCTGTCTCAGGCCGGCTATTATTACTGCCGCGTCGGCGACTATGTCCGCGGCCTCGATTATCTGATGGAAGCGTCGGACTCGCTGGCAGGCCATGCTCCGCAGACCGAGGCCGACTGCGCCGCCGCCCTCCGGCTCTACGGGAACCGAGCCAATCTCTATTCGCGCCTCGGCGTTTACGACGAGGCACTGAAATGCTACGATGAAGCCATGAAATACGCCACCGGCAGCAACCGCATCTACCTCCCTGACCTGTGGCGCTTCCGCGGCGAATGCTTCTCGCTTATGGGCGAGCCCGAATCGCTGTTCTACTGCAATTACAAGGGCATCGAGACCGTCAGCGACAATCCCCGCCTCAGCAATCCCGAACTTACCCGCGCCCATCTGACACGCGCACAGGCGTGGTACCTCATCGAGCATGCCGACCGCTACCCCGATTCGCTGGCTCCGGCAGTAAAGGCTCTCGAACGCATCAACGCCGACTCGCTGGGTAGCCTTTTCAAATCCGGCCATATGTTTATCTTAGGCCAGGGATATGCCGAGCTTGGCAATCCCGCAAAGGGCATTCCGATGATGGAAGAAGCCATGCGCACATACCGCGAGCGCGAAGACAAGGAGATGATTGCCTACGGCGACAAGATGCTCCTGCATACCTACGCGACCCTGGGCGACTACCGCCGCATGGGCCCGCTCTACCTGGAGTATGAGGCGCTGGCGGATTCTCAGGAACGCTCCCTGCGCTCCGATGCCGTTCTGGGAGCCGAGTTCCGCTACCGTATCCACGAGAAGGAGGCCGAACTCGAGCGCGTCCGCGCCACCGAGCACCTCCACAACCGTATGATTGCCTACCTCTGGATTGCCGTCGCACTCGGTGCGTTGCTGACGATAGGCGCATCGGTGATTACCGTAAGGCATGTGCGCCGCATGCGCCAGCAGCGCCGCGAGCTCAAGCGCAGAATCGAAAGCCTGCTGACCCGCCAGAAAAACGCCAACGCCGCTACCGAACAGCTTCAGGAAGCCGTAGAGCGCCTGGGCAAGGAACTCCAGGACCGCGAGCGCCGCGAGCAGGAAATAAACATAGGCAACCTGGTGAAGCATCTTACCCCCTCGCCGCTGACAGACGAAACCGAACGCGAGCTGCGGCGGTCCTTCGAGGTCCTATATCCCCATTTCCTCCGCGACCTGAGGAAAGACTATCCGCAGCTCACCTCCTCCGACGAACTGCTGTGCATGCTCATCTACATGCATCAGAGCAACGAAGGCATAGCCCTCTGCCTGGGCATCACGCGCATGAGCGTCAACACCGCCCGCTTCCGTCTGCGCAAAAAACTCGGACTGGACAAGGAGACGGACCTCAACGATTTCCTCACCTCCCGCCAGGCCTGACCATCAGCCTCCACAAGTCCCGGAGTCCGTTAAACTTTTGCAAATTCGTTGCTTTTCCTGCCATTAAGCGTGCATGCCGAAAACTTGTACGCCTCCGGATTTGTGTATTCTGATGAAAAAACATACCTTTGTATGTGAGTTTCACATCAAGCATGAATTCCAATACAATAATCATAACTAACCCCGACATGAAAGACAACGAATTACTGAAACAGGTAACGGCGAAAGCCGAATCGTGGCTCTCCGACGGCTACGACGCCGAGACCCGGGCCGAAGTCCGCCGCATGCTCGACGCCGACGACAAGACCGAACTCATCGAATCCTTCTACAAGGACCTCGAATTCGGCACGGGCGGTCTGCGCGGCATCATGGGCGCAGGCTCCAACCGCATGAACATATACACCGTCGGCGCCGCCACCCAGGGCCTGGCCAACTACCTCAAGGAAGCCTTCCCCGATATGCCTGAAATCAGCGTGGTCGTAGGCCACGACGTGCGCAACAACTCCCGCAAGTTCGCCGAAATCGTAGCCGACATCTTCTCCGCCAACGGCATCCGCGTATATCTCTTCGACAGCTTCCGCCCCACGCCCGAGCTGAGCTTCGCCATCCGCCATCTGGGATGCCAGAGCGGCGTCAACATCACCGCTTCCCACAACCCCAAGGAATACAACGGCTACAAGGCCTACTGGAGCGACGGCGCGCAGATCATCGCTCCGCACGACGTCAACATCATCGACAACGTCAACCGCATCAAGAGCGTCAAGGACATCAGGTTCCAGGGCGACAAGAGCAAAATCACCATCATCGGCGACGACATGGACAAGGCCTTCCTCGCCGCCATCAAGACCCTCTCGCTCGACCCCGAAGTCATCAAGCGCCACGCCGACCTCAAGATTGTCTACACGCCTATCCACGGCACAGGCGTCAAACTCATTCCCGAGAGCCTGCGCAACTACGGCTTCACCAACATAATCCACGTCCCCGAGCAGGACATCCCCAGCGGCGACTTCCCCACCGTCGACTCCCCGAACCCCGAGAACCCCTCCGCAATGGCAATGGCCATCGCCAAGGCAAAGGAAGTCGAGGCCGACCTGGTAGTGGCCTCCGACCCCGACGCCGACCGCATCGGCTGCGTTATCCGCGACAACAACGGCGAGTACCAGCTCATCAACGGCAACCAGATCGTGATGATTCTGCTTAACTACATCATGCTCCGCAACCGCGAACTCGGCCGCCTCAAGGGCAACGAGTACGTTGTGAAGACCATCGTCACCACCGAGACCATCAAGAGCATCGCCGACAACCAGAACATCAGGATGTTCGACTGCTACACCGGCTTCAAATGGATTGCCGCCGTAATCCGCAGCCTCGAAGGCACCGCCCGCTACCTCGGCGGAGGCGAGGAGAGCTACGGCTTCCTGGCCGAGGACTTCTGCCGCGACAAGGACTCCGTCAGCGCCATCTCCCTGATGGCCGAAATCTGCGCCTGGGCCAAGGACCGCGGCATGGACTTCAACCAGATGCTCCAGGAAATCTACCTCAAGAACGGCTACAGCCACGAGGAAGGCGTATCCGTGGTCCGCACCGGCAAGAGCGGCGCCGAGGAAATCCAGAAGATGATGACCGAATTCCGCGCCAACCCGCCCAAGGAAATCGCCGGCAGCCCCGTAGTTACCGTAAAGGACTACGGCGACCTCAACTGCACCGATACCGCCACCGGCAAGGTAACCAAGATGGACTTCCCGACGACCTCCAACGTGCTCCAGTTCTTCACCGCCGACCGCACCAAGGTCAGCATCCGTCCCTCCGGCACCGAACCCAAGATCAAGTTCTACATCGAGGTACACGACACCATGGCCGACGCCGCCGACTACGACCGCTGCAACCGCGACGCCGCCGCCAAGATCGCCCGCGTAAAGAAAGAACTCGGAATCTGACAACCCCGCCCGCAACCGCAGGCAACCCATTACCCCACCACAACCGCAGGCCCTCCCCTCGGGCCTGCGGTTTCGTCGTATGTATTCGCCTGCGCCATATGAACTAACGCAGCCCGTGGAGCGGGCAGTGGAGGTGCCGACTACGTTTGCCGCCGGCTTAGCGGGTCGGATGGCAGTTAAGCCCGTGGAACGGGCGATGTTTCTACAACCGACCGCGGAGCTTGCAACGCAAGCGGAGCCGTTGGACCGCGGAGCCGTCGCCGGAGCCGTCCGACCGAGCTCTGAAGAATTTTTCCTCGAATATAGGTGTTATGTCTGAATTTTTTCGTAACTTTGCAGCGCAAAAAGCCAAAAGCCGCAATAGCTCAGTCGGTAGAGCATTTCATTCGTAACGAAAAGGTCGTGGGTTCGAGTCCCACTCGCGGCTCTGATGAACCGGACATCCGGCAAAGTAACAAAAGGTCCATGCCGATTGCAGTATGGACCTTTTTTGTGGCTTATCGTAGAAATTTCTAACACATTCGGCCAAATCTTATCGCAAACGTCGCTTTTTTCGCCGCGTTTTTTGGAAATTTGATTTCTCTTGCATATCTTTGCATGCCGAACAACATTATTTTACAACATAAATGATTAAGACTGCACTTGAAAAGGTAATAAACGAGGACATGGCCGAGATATGGTCCATCCTCTCGCCGGAAGAGAAGCATCTTATTGCCAACAATCTCCAGATCCATCACTTCAAGAAGAACCAGGTAATATACGCCGAAGGTGAGGATCCGGAATACCTCTGGTGCCTTTTCAAGGGTAAGGTCAAGAAATACAAGGAAGGTGTTGGCGGCAGAGTGCAGATTCTCAGGCTTATCCGTCCGGTGCAGTACTTCGGCTACCGCGCCTTTTTCGCCGACGAGCCTTATGTGTCGACCGCCGCGGCCTTCGAGAACTCCGCCCTCGGCGCCCCGCCACTGAAGCTGGTCAAGGACATGATTCAGAAGAACATAAACCTTGCCTGGTTCTTTATCCACGATCTCTCGCGCAACCTCGGCGGTTCCGATACCCGAATCGTCAACCTGACCCAGAAACACATCCGCGGCCGCCTTGCCGACGCCCTGATAGTGCTGATCGAAAACTACGGCTACGAGGAGGACGGCTCGACCCTGCGCATCTACATGGCCCGCGAGGACCTGGCCAACCTCTCGAACATGACAACTTCCAACGCCATCCGCACCCTTACGGCATTCGTAAACGAGCACATCCTCGTGGTCGACGGCCGACGCATAAAGATTATCAACGAGCCCATGCTCCGCAAAATCAGCAAGTTCGGCTGAGCGCAGTCCGAATCCGGCGCCAAGACACCACACCTCAAGCCCCCGATAAATCCAAGAAAAAAACCGAGGAATGAAAAAGACTCTCATCAACATTTTTGCAGCGCTGACCCTCATCGTCGGCCTGGCATCCTGCTCCGGCAAAGGGCAGCAGCTCGAACAGCTCGACAAAATCGCCTTCGACCTCAACACCGAATTCCTCGGTATCGCCGAGGCGACTCCGGCTCTGGAAAGCGTGAGCTTCACCATGGCCGACGACAATGTATTCAATGTCGGCATCAAGCTGGCCGACAGCGAGCTTCAGGTGTCGGAGCTTGACGAACCCCTGGTGCGCTACGCCCTGGCAGTATATATGAAAAGCCATCCCGGGCGGCGGCTCGACGACCTGGTGAACTCGCTCAGCCAGATTGAGGGCACCATGCTCATCACCATCACCGACGCCGACGGGGCCAGCCGCGAATACCCGATGAGCACCGCCATCCTCAAACGCCTGATCCGCAGCCGTCTGAGCGAGCTCGGCTACAACGATGCCAAATCCGCCGTAACGGCCATCATGGCCTCGCACACCCAGCAGTACGCCGCCCACGCCGGAGCCGCCTCCTGCACCTTCGCCCTCACCGGCGGCTTCGCCGAATATACCGTAGAGTTCCCGGCCCGCAGTTCCTACGCGCAGTGGAACCAGTCGATCCTCGCCGGCCGCTACAAGAACCTGCTCAAGCCTCAGTACGAGACCTACGGCGAACTGAGGCCATTCGTCACCGAAGTGCTCACATCCTTGGGCATCGAGGGCTACCGCTTCATCTACACCGACCCCCAGGGCCAGAATCCCGTGCGCGCCGCCCTCCCCTGGCGACTGCTTGAGTAATTCAGAACCACGTTCAGACTCCAATTGCCGCCGCAGGTCCCCGCATGGGCAGCGGCGGCAGCTCCATAAATCCTTACAACCATGAATTTAGTAGACAGATTTCTCAGCTATGTGAAGTTCGACACCCAGAGCGACGAACTCACGAATATGACCCCCAGCACCCCCGGGCAGATGGTATTCGCCGAGTATCTCGAGAACGAGCTCCGCAAGATGGGCCTCACCGAAATCAGCCTCGAGGACACCGGCTATCTGATGGCCACCCTTCCGGCTAATACAGACAAGAAAGTGCCCGTCGTAGGCTTCATCGCCCATCTGGACACATCGCCCGACATGAGCGGTCGCCACGTCAACCCACGCATCGTAGAGAACTATCCCGGAGGCGACATCGTGCTCAGCAAGGCCGAGGGCATCGTTCTCTCCCCCGCCGACTTTCCCGAACTCAACGACTATATCGGCCAGGACCTTATCGTTACCGACGGCACCACCCTCCTC
>USGZ01000091.1 GCA_900554265.1 uncultured Porphyromonadaceae bacterium | reverse complement strand
GCTATAATTTCGAGAACTACTGTCTGAGCGAGTCCAACAAAATCGCCCGCTCCATAGGCGAGGCAATCGGCGACAATCCCAGGCTCAAGACCTTCAACCCGCTCTTCGTGTTCGGACCTTCGGGCGTCGGCAAGACGCACCTGATCCAGGCTATCGGCATCCGCATCAAGGAACGCAACCCGCAGGCACGCGTGTATTACGTCACGGCGCGACTCTTCCAGACGCACTACACAACCGCCGCCGCCAAGAACATCAACAACTTCTTCCATTTCTACCAGAGCGTCGACACCCTCATCGTCGACGACATCCAGGACCTCCAGGGCAAGCCGGGGACCCAGAACACCTTCTTCCATATCTTCAACCACCTCCACCAGCACGACCGCCAGATAATAATGAGCAGCGACTGCGCTCCGAGCGAGATGGAAGGTTTCGAGGCGCGTCTGCTCAGCCGCTTCAAGTGGGGCATGCAGGTAGAACTCGGACGCCCGGACATCGAGCTGCGCCGCGACGTGCTGCGTCAGAACGCCGAGCAGAACGGTCTGTCGCTGCGCGACGATATCCTCGAGTATATCGCCGCCAACGTTACCGAGAACGTCCGCGAGCTCGAGGGCATAGTGGCCTCGCTGGTCGCGCACGCAATGGTGGAGAAGCGCGACATCAGCCTCGACCTTGCCCGGCGGGTAGTTGCCAATGCAGTGAAAATCCAGCGGCGTACCGTCAATTTCGAGATGGTTACCGACGCCGTTGCCTCCCACTTCAACATCAGCCCCGACCTGCTGTTCACAAAGACGCGCCGCCGCGAGATTTCCGACGCCCGTCAGGTCGTGATGTACCTCGCCAAGAAAATGGCTGGCATGCCCCTCGTGGCGATAGGGCAGAAACTCGACCGCACGCACGCCACGGTTATCCACGGTGTCGACAGTGTCGAGAACCGAATGGCCTGCGAGAAGAAATTCGCTTCCGAAGTCGAGGCTATCGAATCCGCCATCTCCTCCGTTGCGGTGCGGTAGGATTCCGGCCGCGGAACTCACCGCCACAGCAACAATGACCCCTGACCTTAGATTTTCATTTTTCCGCTTCTTCCCGGGGAAGACGCGGCCTAACGCCTAATCTTATTCCTCATGTACAGAAAAGGAAAACTATATTTCCGCTACGGCACCATGGGCTCAGCCAAGACGGCCCTCCTGCTCACCACGGCCTATAACTTCGAGGAAAGGCATATGGACTATATGTGCCTCAAGCCCTTTATCGATACCCGCGAGCACCGCAACGTAATCCGCTCCCGCATAGGCATCGAGCGCGAATGCCGCTGGATCTACCAGCACACCAATCTCTACGACCTTGCCCGCGAGCTATATCTGAAGGAGAACCGGCTGGTGGAATGGTATCTTATCGACGAGGCCCAGTTCCTCACCGAGCAGCAGGTCGACCAGCTCTCGCGCGTAGTCGACGATTTCGGCAGCAACGTAGTCTGCTTCGGTCTGCGCACCGATTTCCAGAGCCATCTTTTCGAGGGCTCGCGGCGCCTGTTCGAGATTGCCGATACCATAGATGAAATCAAGAGTACCTGCAACTGCGGACACAAGACCATCATAAACGCCCGTATCGACCGCGACGGCAATATAGTCGACGAGGGCGCCCAGGTCGAAATCGGCGGCGACGACCGCTATGTCGCCGTATGCCGCAAGTGCTGGCGCAACCGCCGCATCGAGCAGATGCGACGCTCAGAGCTCCCTCTGGAATTCGAGGAGGAACTCCACTGTGCCGCCGGCGACTGCAAGGCCGAGGAGGAGCCTAAGGCATGATTCTCTGCCGTATTGAGGATTCCGCGCGCTACGATGCCATCGCTCCGGGCGTGGCGCTGGCCACCCGCTGGCTGCGCGAACATTCCGGCGATTCCTTCGTTATAGGGAGTATGGAAATAGGTGATGCCGGGGCAGGTCCCGTCGTCGTCAAGTGCGAGGAGCCCTCGATGCAGGACCGCGAGAGAGCGCAGCTCGAGGCTCACCGCCGCTTCATCGATATCCACGTTCCCCTCAAGGGCACCGAAATCATCGGCTGGGCTCCCGTGGCGAGTCTGCTCCATCAGCGGGAGGACTACGACCCGGACCGCGATATCGTGTTTTTCGGCGACAGCGCCCATAGCCTTTTGCACGTCAAAGTTGGTCAGATTGCCGTTTTTTTCCCCGAAGACGCCCATGCTCCCAACATCGGACTCGGCAAGCACCGTAAACTTTGCATCAAAATTCCGGTCTAATGTATGTCCGGCAGTTATTCCGGACATAACAGTTTAACCGCAAAAACAGGAACATTATGCGCAACAGAATCCTCATATCCCTCCTCATTGCCCTTCTTACGGCAATTCCCGTCCTTGCCTCCGACTCGTGCCGGACGCATGAAATGGCGTCGGAATCGCTGCGCTACAACGTAATGTTCAAATGGGGGCTGATCAACAAGAAGGCCGGGCAAGCCGTCCTGACACTCCACCGCGGCCCCGAAAGCTACCATACACAGCTTACCGCAGCCTCCGAGCCCTGGGCCGACCGCTTCTACCGCGTCCGCGATACTCTCAACGGCCGTATGGAATACGCCGGCATGCGGCCCCTGTTCTACGAGAAGATAGCCCACGAGGGTAAGGAAGTAAAGCACGACCAGGTACATTACGACTACTCGACGCCGGGCAACGTAATCGGCCGCTGTACGCGCCGGGAGTGGAAAGAAGGGCGCCAGACCGTCGATGAGACCCGCGAGATGGAAGCCGAGAATTCGGCAGTCGACATGCTTACTTCGTTCTACTACATGCGCTCCATGCCTTTCGCCGAGATGCAGCCCGGCGAAAGCCGCTCCATCGCAATCTTCAGCGGCAAGCGCAAGGAGACGCTGACAATCAGATACGTCGGTCTGGACAACGTCAAAATCGGCAAGAACTACCACCAGACCTACCACGTAAAGTTTACCTTTACCAGCAAGGGGGGCGCCAAGACCTCGGACGACATGGACGCGTGGATCGGCACCGGCAGCCAGCGCATCCCCCTGAAAATGGAAGGCAAGTTGCCCGTCGGGAAGGTGCAGTGCTTCTACGCCGGCGAATAATTATCTTTTTTCCCGATTAATCTCGATGAATCCCGATTAATCAGGATTAATCTCGAATTGGCCGCCAGGACAATCCCGATTTGCACGCCGGGAAAATCCCGAATTGGCCGCCGGTTCGGTAATTTCATTTTTTTGTCGTATCTTTGCAGCGCAAACAGCGCTTGAATGATTTCCATCAATAATCTGACGGTCGAATTCAGTTCCCAGCTGCTTTTCGACAACATAAATTACGTAATTAATCCTAAGGACAAGATTGCACTGGTAGGCAAGAACGGCGCCGGCAAGAGCACCATGCTCAAGATTATCGCCGGGCTGCAGCACCCGACCTCGGGCAGCGTCGCCATTCCTCAGGACGTTACCGTCGGCTACCTGCCTCAGCAGATGGTGCTGACCGACTCGTTGACGGTAATCGAGGAAGTCCGTAAGGTTTTTTCACATATCAAAGAGCTCCACGAGCGTCTGGACAGTCTCTCAGCCGAGCTGGCCGTACGCACCGACTACGACAGCGACGAATATCACCGCCTCATCGACAGCGTGACGTCGCTGACGGATCGCATCGCCATCGAGGACAGCGAGAACATCGAGGCCGACATGGAGCGCACGCTTCTCGGTCTGGGCTTCCTGCGCTCGGATTTCGACAGGCCCACCTCCGAATTCTCCGGAGGATGGCGCATGCGCATAGAGCTGGCCAAAATCCTGCTCCAGCGCCCCGACGTACTCCTGCTCGACGAGCCGACCAACCACCTCGACATCGAGAGTATCCAGTGGCTCGAGCAGTTCCTGATACAGAAAGCCAAGGCCGTGGTTCTGGTGAGCCACGACCGCGCGTTCATCGACAATGTCACCACACGCACCATCGAAATAACGATGGGCAAGATTTACGACTACGCCGTGAACTACAGCAAGTTCGTAACCCTGCGCGCCGAGCGCATCGAACAGCAGATGCGTGCCTACCGCAACCAGCAGAAGCAGATAGCCGATACGGAGGAGTTCATCGAGCGCTTCCGCTACAAGGCCACCAAGAGCGTCCAGGTCCAGAGCCGCATCAAGCAGCTTGCCAAAATCGAGCGTATCGAGGTCGACGAAGTCGATACCTCGCATCTGAACCTGCGCTTCCCGCCGGCACCGCGCTCGGGCGACTATCCCCTGATAGTCGACGACCTCGGCAAGGCCTACGGCGACCATCAGGTCTTCGACCACGCCACCTTCACCCTCAAGCGCGGCGAGAAAGTGGCCTTCGTCGGCAAGAACGGCGAGGGCAAGTCTACGCTCGTAAAGTGCATCATGGGCGAGATTCCCTATACAGGTACCCTCCGCATAGGCCATAACGTGAAAATCGGCTATTTCGCCCAAAACCAGGCCCAGCTGCTGGACACGGAACTGACCGTGTTCGACACCATCGACCGCGTGGCTGTCGGGGATATCCGCACCAAAATCCGCGATATCCTCGGCGCCTTCATGTTCGGAGGTCCCGCTTCGGACAAGAAGGTCAAGGTCCTCTCCGGAGGCGAGAAGACGCGCCTGGCCATGATCAAGCTCCTGCTGGAGCCCGTCAACCTCCTCATTCTCGACGAGCCCACCAACCACCTGGACATGAAGACCAAGGACATCCTCAAGCAGGCCATCAAGGACTTCGACGGCACGGTTATCGTAGTTTCGCACGACCGCGAGTTCCTCGACGGGCTTGTCGGGAAGGTCTACGAGTTCGGCGGAGGGCAGGTCAAGGAGTGCCTCGGAGGCATCTACGAGTTCCTCGAGAAGAAAAAGCTCGCCAGCCTGCAGGAACTGGAGCTCAAGGCCCCGCAGCCGTCGCGCCAGGAAAAGGCCGCGCCCGCAAAGTCAAAGCCCGAAGCCGCCGCGGAGCCCAAGACTGCTCCCGCAGAGGCCGCGCCGAGGCTTTCCTACGCCGAGCAGCGCGAGCGCGACAAGGCCGTGCGCCGTGCTGCCAAGAAGGTCGAGGAAGCCGAGGCCGAGGTTTCGCGCTGCGAGGAGGCCCTGGCGGCTGTCGAGGCCGAAATCGCCGCCGGTGCCGTGGCTACCGAGGTTTTCACCCGCCATGCGGACGCCACCAAGGCCGTCGAGAACGCCATGAGCGTGTGGGAACTGGCCCAGATGGAACTCGACGAACTCAAACAGAGATACGGACTGCAATGACTATTATCACATATTCAAACAATACGGACATGACAAACAAAATGTTCTTCTCTTGCCTGGGCGCGCTGGCAATGTGCGCCTGCGCAAGCTGCACCAAGAGCGAGAGCCACGGGATCCAGAAAGCGAATCTGGACACTTCCGTGAGCCCCCGCGAGAATTTCTACCAGTACGCCTGCGGCGGCTGGATGAAAGCCAACCCCCTGCCCGACGAGTTCAGCCGCTTCGGCACTTTCGACGTCCTGGGCGAAAACTGCCGCGAGCAGATCAAGGAACTCGTTCTCGGCATCGACACCGCCAACGCCGAACCCGGCTCCAACGCCCAGAAAATCGGCGACCTCTATGCAATGGGCATGGACAGCGTCCGTCTCAATGCCGAGGGCGCCGCTCCCGTTGCCGCCGACGTGGCCATGCTGCAGAGCGCAACCCGCGATCAGATTATCTCCCTGATGGCCACCCAGCCCGGCCTCGACGTATTCTTCGGCACCGGCGTTTCCGCCGACCTGGCCAACAGCGACATGAACACCATGTACTGGAGCCAGAGCGGCCTCGGCCTCGGCGACCGCGACTACTACGTCGACCAGACCGAGCGCGCGGAAGCCGTCCGCGAGGCCTACCGCAACTACCTGGTCACTATCGCCAAACTCGCCGGATATTCCGAAGCCGATGCCACACGTCTGATGGAGAATACCATGGCCATCGAAACCGCCCTGGCCGAAAAGCAGATGACGCGTACGGAGATGCGCAATATAGGCGCTCTCTACAACCCGACGCCCGTGGCTCAGCTCGTGGCTGAATATCCCAACATCGATCTCAACAGCTACTTCGCCAAGCAGAACCTTCCGGCCGTCGACACCGTAATCGTAGAGCAGCCCGCCTACTACGCCTTCGTTTCCGAGACGCTGGCCAACGCTCCCGAGCAGCAGCTCCAGGACTATATGGTGGCTTCCTACCTGGGTAGCGCCGCCGCATACCTCAGCGACGACTTCGTCAACGCCAACTTCGAGCTTTCCAAGGTGCTCAGCGGCGTCAAGGAGCAGCAGCCCCGCTGGAAGCGCGCCCTGAGCGTGCCCAACGGCATCCTCGGCGAGGCCCTCGGCGAACTGTATGTCGAGAAGTACTTCCCCGAGACATCCAAGCAGAAGATGCTCACCCTCGTAGGCAACCTGCAGGAGGCCCTGGGCCAGCACATCGACAACCTCACCTGGATGAGCGACACAACCAAGGCCCGCGCCCGCGAGAAGCTCGCCGCCTTCACCGTCAAGATCGGCTATCCCGACAGCTGGCGCGACTACTCCAAGCTCACCATCGACCCCTCCAAGTCCTACTGGGAGAACATCAAGAGCGCAATCCTCTTCAATGCCGACTATAACCTGAGCGACTACGGCAAGCCTGTCGACCGCACCCGCTGGCACATGTCGCCCCAGACCGTCAACGCCTACTATAACCCCACCACCAACGAAATCTGCTTCCCCGCAGGTATCCTCCAGCCCCCGTTCTTCGACCCCGAGGCCGACGATGCCGTAAACTACGGTGCCATCGGCGTGGTAATCGGCCATGAGATGACTCATGGATTTGACGATCAGGGACGTC